>JAYRUZ010000001.1:0-59442 GCA_041918795.1 Azonexus sp.
TGTAAGGCGGCGCGATAATCGACCGCGCCGGGCGCGATAAATTGCAGTAATTTGAATTTAGCAATACGAAATAAAATTTCACCGCATCAAACCCAGCCAATCGGTGAAAGACTCGACACCAACTCATTGCTACGTGGGTTGAAACTGCTGTAAAAAGTCCCCGACCAGTCGAATTGCTCGACAACGCCAGGCGCGATGCGACATTTCGAGACGCCGAGCACATTGATGTGCGAAACGTTGTTGGTGCGCCAGGCGAAGTTCGCCTTATCCCCGAACGGCGCCAACCAAAACGCGACAGTCGCACCGTTGTCGGTGATGCTCAGGTCGTGGTCGGCAAGCCGCGCCGTTGAGCTGACTGATGGAAAACTGATTACATCCGGATAAAGCGGGAGGATGTCCCCATCCATCCACGGAAACGTTGAAAAGTGGAAAACTTCGGCGGAAATTTCGGCCGTTCCAGATCGCACCCTGGCAGCACCGGTACTAATCGTTTCGTCATTGATATCGCATGTCTGCTCGAAACACATTAAGTGCAAACTACCGTTTTTGTCATAGCCAGCATTTGCGAAGACATACTCGTTCAGTGCCCGGTAGTAGTAGCTGACTCTGAGCGTGCATGGCATGTACCAAGCGCCAGCATCTTCATAGACCGCACCGGTCTGTGTCGCCTGAACTTCCCAACGTTGAGAGGGTTGAGTGACATCACCTGGCCATCTCAAAGTCGCCGGCGATGCTGACGTGCCATCGGCATTGAACACCACCTCCCAGACCTCGAAAAGCCGTTCCTTCGTATTGTCCCAGACCGGTTTCGGAGCACCGCTACCATCCACCGGCCAATCAGGCGGTATTGTCGATGGGGTCTTGCCATCGCCACGAATCTTTGCCTCCAGCTTGATGATGATCTTCCTACCATCCGGCGCCGCTTCCATCGTGACAACTCGATAACTCGGGTCATAGCCAAATGACAAAGCGGGAAGTCGAGGGTAGTACTTGAACTGATAGGTCAAGTCCTGAACCAAAACAGCATCGAACACTTCCGTTGGCGGCGTAAATGGCACAAGCGTGTTGATTTTTCCGAACACAGGACCACGGTACAAGCGAATCCTCACATTATTCGCACCGGCCGGAGACGATGTCGAAATGTCGTTGTACCAGGTGTATTCAAGGCGCATTTTCCGCCAGGCGCCGGCCGTCGAATCCCACAACAGCCATTCATAGCGGTTATTCAGCACCTTCTTTGTCGATAAGGGTGAATACCGGAAGTCGTCAGAAAAAATGATCGCATCGGTCAACAGCTGGCCGCCAAGAGCAGCAATGCTATCCGGCGTACTCACCGCCGGCAGGCCTGGCGCTTTGATATATCGAGTATCCCCGAGGTTTCCGGAGGGAGTTTTCACCGTATGCTCGACGCCATCCACAGTAATACTGCTGACCGGCGAGCCAGGCATCAAGTCGATGGTTCCGGTACTGAGCCGACCGTGCCACGGATTCCCGAACTTCAGCGACTCGCTCACACCGGCACCTGCTTGATGACGCCAACCGTGAATTCGACACCGCTGATAGTTGTCTTGAGCGACTCAGGCCAATAAAGCGTGAATAGCCCGTCCGAGCTGGCCACGGTTTTTGTGCCGCCAGCCGTGAAAGGCCCAGCTGCGCCAGATGGCGTATTGCCAGATGTTAGAACGGCCGCTGACTTTACTGCGGGCGCCTCACCGCGCGGCTTTGGCGGCTGCTCCACCGCTTGGGAGCGATCAGTCAGATCGCGCAGTGCACTGGTCAGGTCTTTTGCCATCAGAAACTGATCTCCAGATTGCCAGAACACATCGTTACCGCAACCGCCAACGAACCATCAACGGTGACCGGATCGCGGGCATCGGCATCGACCTGCGGCATGATGATGCGAAACTGCGTGTTGAATACCGGCTTTTCAGAATCGTAAGAGTCGGCGGTTGGCAGCACGTTGCACAAGAACCCGACGAGCGCATCCTCATCGGGTACGGCGGGCGTCTCATACGCCGCGCCGATATGATTGCCCAAAACGATCGTTCCGCCGGCATAGCTATCGGTCGGCTCTGCCGGCACAACATCAACACTGATAATCTCGGCGAATACCGAATCTCCCTCTGGGCAGGCGATGACATACGTCGTCGTGCCGTTGCCAGCCTCCAGATCGATTGATTCATCGAACGAAATGATCTGGCCTTTGGCTGCAACGTCGTATGCCGCCACTGCCAGAACCTGGCCGATTTCGAAGCGCGGATCGCTCATTCGCGAAAAGCGCACCTGGCGCTTTCGCTTGCCCTCTGCTGCGCGCCGCAGCGCCTGAGCCACCACGTAGGTCGCAGCAAACTGAATCGTCCAGATATCGTGCGAACCGAACCAGTTCATTGCTCCGTTGGCGGGTGGCCACGGTGCCGACAATCCCTCATATCCTGTCGGCGGTGTTGTAACAGTCGGAGCGTTTGCGGAATACAGTCCAGTCGTCGTCTCGGTAGTATCCGCGCGCTCCCAGTCACCGGCATTGAAATCTGAATTCAGGGTAGCGCTCACTGTCTCATCATCGCCGATACCACCCATCGGAATCGAATAGGAATACACCGTCTCAACATCCTGATACCAGCGACGATACAGCGTTGCCGAGAGCGCATCGCAAAGGTTCGGAGCCACACTCGCATCGAGCAGGTAGTAGCGAGTTACCCCCCCAACGATCACCGGATACGACCCAGGCGTGGGCTCGGTGATAACTACCTTGCCTTTCACATACCAGTCGGAAATTCCGTCAATCGCCGCCTGCACGGTTGATTTTGGCAAGTTCGGCAAGCCGTCGAGCAGGTATCGTGAATAATCGACATGCTCCCAGCTCAGCGCTACTTCCATCGAGTGCAGGCGGTGATGGCGATGCACCAGCTTGGCAACAACGTTAGCCGGCAACTCATCGCGATTCGGGATAGAAACCACAAGGGAATCCGCATCGACGTCGCTGGCCGTCAACGATGCTACCTCGGTATCAATCGCCCACGGAACGGCGCGCCAGACGCCAAAAGAGTCAATAAACGTCGCCCCCAGGCTGGCCTGCTCAAGCGCTTCAAAATAGGCTAGTGGATCAGGATCGGCATAGTTCCAAGCGCCATGCACTTCCTCGCAGACATAAGGCTGTGCGTCGGCCAGCAAGTCATAAACCGCATCGGGGTCGGCACAGGCCAGGATCGTCTGCTCATAGGCATCGCGCGCGATGATTTGAAGTAAACGGCTGCTGGCGTCGAATTCCTGGCTTTCCACCTTCCCAGTGAAACGGCGATAGGTCTCTGTCGTTGCCCCGCGCTGCAGCACGATATCGATCGTCACGTCCTTGCCGGAAACAAAGCTCAGATCGGCGCTCGTTTGCGGCACGATGGCAAAGGTGGCCACGCGCGGCGCACCCTCTTCTGCGGTGATGCTGACGCTTCCAGCCAGCCATTGCGAATAGTCGACACTGTCGATCGTGACAACGACATCGAATTTAGCGGCGTGTCCAGTGTCGTGAATCATACGGTCTCACACACCAATTCCCAGCTGCGGTTGTTGGCGCGGTCGCCGGCCTGTGTCGGCTCATCGGCCAGGACAGTCATCTTGACGTAGACGTAGCGCACATTCTTGTCGGCTTGATCAGTCACCAAATGCTCATCAAATGGCGCACTGCGCGCCGACCATCCGTCTGGCAAAACCTCGCCATCGTTCAGTGCGATAGGCAAAGGCAACTCGATCTCGAACTCTTGACTGTAATCGATGCCGAGCAACGCCGGAGGAATCCATCCCCTGGCCGACAAGCTAATCCGATGCTTCTTCCAGTGCGTCAATTTATAGGCTCGCCCGTCCGCCATCCGGCGCACCGAAGAACCCCCAATCGGCTGGATCTGTTGATCGAATTCCAGCCAGGCAATAGTCGATACTTCAATACCGGCAATGATCAGGGTCGGCGTCATTTGCGGCTTCTCCGGCGGGTGCTCAGGCGGGCCATCTGGAAGGCACGAGTCAGGTCACTGGCAGTCGAATTCGACGTTTCCGCGCGGTATTTGCCAAGCTCTCCAAGATCGATCACCAGCGGCGTCTGCGATGATGAATGCCCAGCCCCGCCAAAACCTGGCGAACGCATGAGTCCACTCGGCTGGCCGACTTCACCGCCAAAGGCATATCGCGGCGCCCAGCGCTTCAGCGCCTTCATGCCATCGCGGTTGAAGTCGTGCATAAACGGCAAGGCGCCCGGCTGGCGCATCGTCGGCTCCTGCACCATGAACTCCCGCGCCGTCGCCCAGACCAGGATATTGTCGGCACGCGAATGCGGCGACCAGCCTGGGATCGGGCCACCATAAGCGCGCGAAACCGTTCCGTCCGGGGTCGCGATTGGGGCGTTAGAGGCATTTACCGTATTAACGGTCACTGTAACGGTCTTATCTTTCAGTGCGTCAAGCTGGCCTTGCAGCCCCTTGACCTTGGTCTCGGCATCGGTGATGTCGGCCTTGACCTCGATGGCCCGCGCATCGGCCTTCATCTTCTCCAGCTTGGCCTGCAGTTCGTTCAGCGTGGCGGCCTGTGCGTCGGCAGTAGATTTAGCCTCTGCAGCCTTCTTCTTGTCCATGCTGGCACCAGCCTCTTGGAGCCCCGCCAGTGAGGCGGTGATCGACTGCATGGCAAAAATGTCCTTAACCTCGGAAGCCATGTCGAGCGCCGCCTGCAGCCGCTTCTCGGCGTTCTCTACCTCTTTGTCGAACAGCTTGGCGTCGCCCTTTAGGGCAGCAATGCGAGCGCTACGCGCAGCGGCATCGCCCTGCTGCTGCAGGTCGTTCAAGCGTGCCTGCTTGGCTGCTAGCTGATCATCCTCGGAAAGGCCGGAAATAGAAGCGTTGAAAATTTTCTGCTCGCCGGCAGCGCGAATATCCGAAGCCTTGGCCAGCCGCTTCTGGGCCGACTCAGCAAATTTCTCAGCCTCGCTCAGTTGCTCTTGCCAGGACTTGCGCACCGCATCGACCAGGCGCTGCTGATCGGCGATCCGCGCGTCGATATTTTCCTTGTCTTTCTTGGCGATGTTGTCCGAGGTCCGCCCCTGCTCGTAGGCATTTAGATCAGCAAGACGCTTTTTCTGAACTGCCAGTTGCTCTTCAAGAAGCGCTCGCTTTTTTCCGGAATCAACGGCACTCTGGACAACTTTCTGATCAGTCAAAAGTTGCTTCTGCAACACCGCATCGATATCTCTGCCCAGCTCGTTCCAAATGGCCTTCGCACCGGCAACGTCACCCGTCAGCGCTGCCTTCGCTGCTGCCGCATAGCCGGCCAGGCCAAGGCCGACGATCTTGATGATGCGGTACAGGCCATCGAAGCCATTGATCAGGATCTTGACGCCTTCCGCCAGCGCCGTCGAAGCCGGCCCGGCCTCATGCAGCTCCTGGGCGAGCGCGTTGATGGTATTGGCCAGTACGGAACTGCCGCCGGCGGCCTGATCGGTTGCCCCAACGAATAGCAGCACTTCGTTTTTCAGGCCGGTCATGGCCTGGCTAACCGTTGGTGGCATTTGCGAGAAATTGGCATCGATCTCAGCTGCCATTTTCTGCAATGCACCGGCCACCAAATTGGCCGTCAGCTTCCCTTCTTCACCTAGCTTGCGCAGCTCGCCAAGAGGCACGCCCAAGCCATCGGCGATCGCTTGGGCCAATGCAGGCGTCTGCTCCAGGACGCTATTCAATTCCTCGCCGCGCAGAACGCCAGAACCAAAGCCCTGGCCGAGCTGTACCAGAGCGGCTTCAGCGGCCTGCGCCGATGCCCCGGAAAGCTGAATCGCCTGGTTGATCGTCGTGATGATCCCGACCGCCTGCTTGCCCCCCAGGCCGATCCCTTGCAGCGCCGGCAGCATCTTCGTGTAGAGATCCACGGTCGCCACCAGGTCGGAGCGCGTGGCACGCGCCGAGTTCTGCAGCAGCACAAAGGTCTCGGAGAAATCGCCGGTGTATTGCGTGGCCAGCTTCAGCCGGCCGATCATCTGGCTATAGGTATCCGATAGCTGTACCAGCTCACGAATGGTCAGGCTGACCCCCAGGGCATTGAGCGCCTGCGCGCCCACCCCTTGCAGACTCTTCAGCCGTGCTTCGACGGCCGCGATCCCGGCCTGGGTGTTTTGTAGCCCACCCGCCTTGTCGGTCTGCAGGAAAGTCTGCCCGAGCGACTTGCCCGCTGCCTCGGTTTGCGCCAGCGCACGGATGGCACCGGCGTTGGTGCCATCGATGATCAGCTTGAGAAGGAGTTGATTCACGCTTTGCTCCAGCGCCTGGTCATTTCATCGCCAGATCGATCGCAGCCTTGAAAACACGCCACGGATAAAACCAAACCTGGGCGTGACCGCGCTCGACAAGGACCACAGCGGCGGCTTCAAGGTCGGCGAGAGCACGGTCCGCCCGAGTTCCACTACCCGGCTCCGCATCTGAAAAAAATCCGGGTTGACCTCTTTGGCCAGTTCGAAGGCGCGCTTGATTTCGCTGGGCGGCAGGCGATCAAGATCATCGCTCTTCAGGCTGCTCAGATAGGTCATATCGGGCAGGCTGAAATCTTCGAACAGGGTCATGTCGACAACATCGACCTGGTCGGTGCCGGAAGCCTTCAGCCACTGGCGAATCTCGCCCACCGTCAGCTCCTTGAAACCGGCACTGATTACCACGACCTTGCCTTTTAGATCGACGCCGCGCAGCGGCTCAGTGCGGACCGCGCGCATGTCCATCAGGACACCCCGCCGATTTCAAAGTGATAGAACGGGCTTTCGCTGGCCGGCTTGGTATCGTCAGCCAGAAGCTCAGCTTCGACGTCGAAGGAAACGTGCTCATCGCCAACCAGGTCGATATTGCTCGCCGGGCCAAAGGCAAGGCGATAGAATTCACCGAACGCTGGCTGATTGTTACGCTCATTCACCCCGTCGAATACGCAGCGAAACTCCTTGGTCGTGTTCATCAGGCCATCGATGCGCGTCACGGTCAGCGCCGTGTAATCCATGGTGATATCGTCGCCAGCGATCAACGACCCACCGGTCAGCGGCACGATACCCGCGCGCTGACGACGGTAGTCGGTGCCTTCAACTAACGAGGTCGCGCCTTTCTTGACCGTCATTGCAGCCGACATGTCCTGCCGCTTGTTAGTAAGGATCAGGCCACCAATTACGATATCGCTGTGCGCCTCGTCGGTCACCGCACCACCAGCAATGGTGGTCAGCTTGCCACCGAACACAATTTCGACGACCTGCTTCAGGAGATCGCGGAATTGGAAGCTCAGCTTTGCGGCCTTGACCCGCTTGTAATTCTCATAATTCCCCCCGCCAGGCGTCCGCGTATTGGGAATATTCTTCTCTTCGATTTCCTGGGTAAGCTGAACTTTGGTCGGGTTCCCGGTCGACAAGAGCGGGCCATCCCCGTCCTGCAAGGAAACGATCCCTTTAAAAATCGCGGCAGTTGTAGCCATGGCGTGACTCCTTGGATTGGTTGATTAATCGATTGATCAAATGACAACCCAAGTTTTTCACCGACACCCGGCAATTCGCAGGGTGAAGAACTTCAACAAGCAGAGAACTGTGATTCTGGAGAAAGGCCCGCTTCGCAAGGGAAAGGCGTCGGCGGTTAGCGCTACGCCCACTCACTCCCGGTCCATCGCTTCGGCACTGCCGGCACCCAAGCCGTTCCACTCCAATACTGAATGGCGATCTGCTCCCAAGCGCTTCCGTTCCATACATACACAGCATCGACATGGCCGACCCTGAACTGAATGGCGTTTCCGGCCGGCGCGACATACGGCTCACCGGTTACTCTGAATGCAATCGCATTACCCGCTGGCGGCTCGTAGCTCATGACTAAACCGGAACCAGCCGATCAATGATTTCCGGGCGCTCAGAACCTCCGATCAAACCCTCGACAAACGGTGAATAATCCGGGGTAAACGCAGCGCCGTAGCGACCCGCATTGACCTGCGACAGCTCTCTGAGCTTGCCATTGAGGAAGCCGATCGCCGTTGACGCCCCATTAGCACCGACAGTTGGACGATTTGAAGCAACAATGTAGTTGTTTGGCGTGGGCGACGGCTCAACATACGAACTCCCTCGCTGCACGCCGTCTGCGAAAATTCGTGTAATACCTGACAGCCGACACAAAATCACTTCAGTTTCGACACCAACCGTAAAGACGCCGGAAGCCGATATTCTGGTAACAGCATTGGTCATGAACTCAATGCCGCCACCCGCCTTTAAAAACAGGCTGAGGTAATAACCGTTAGTTCCGGTTGGCCGCCCATCGTAAAGCGCCCCATCTGCAGATATTGAATTGGGCGTGTACAACAATCTGATGAAGAAGTCAGACGTTCCTGGAGCACCTGGCGAATTGAAATATACATAGTCGCCATTGCCGTCCAAGTTCAGGAAGCCGCCAGAGACGACTGCGTTACCAACTGCAGTGACCGTATTGCCAAGCACATCGGCTAGATTTGTCGAAAAATGCGCTGCAATCTTGTATTTAGAAGGGAAAGCGACATCGACACTGCTGTAACTGTGAGCCGTACAAAAGTGCTCATCGGTAAATGGCGTCGTGATGCTGAATAGGCCGTTTTCATCCGCCAGCACCTGGTCGACGTACGCTCCGGTCTTTCGGCGATAGGCGCGAATCAACCAGGGCAAGCCGGTATTGCCGATCAGGTGCTTGATATCTCCGCTCAGTGTCGCCATGGCGAATTAAGGTGTCTTGATCCAAAGATCGCCGACCGAGTGCGGTCCGCTCGGCTCGGTTGATTGAACGTAGATGGTCGGTCCGGAAATTGAATTGATTTCGCTTTGCAGCTCGTTGATGGCGCCGACCAACGAGGCTTTTTCCGTCGTTGATAACGACGAGTTTTCACCTAGCTGTGTTTTCAATGCCTTGATATCGGCACCGATCGCCGATATCAGCGACGCCAGTTGGCTCTGCAGGCTCATGCCGGTCAGGCCTTGGCAGTGGCGTAAAGGGCAGCCAAGTCAGTTTCTGGGTCGCCGACACCGATATTGGCGCAGGCCTGCGCTTTCTGCCCGGTCGTCAGCGACTGGGCGGCATCGTAGGCCAGCCGATTGCCGACCGCGGTCAGCAGGTTAGCGATGCGGTGTCGTCGCCCTGCAGCTCGGCCTGGATCTCGACCAGGGTGTCGTAGGCTGCACTGGCGCCGCCGAGGATTTCCGCTTTCAGGCTGGCCAGCAGATCGAGAATCTTGTCGGCGGAATAGGTGTGCGCGGTGTCACCGTCGCCGGCGGTGTCCAGGATCGCGGCGCCACCGCTACCGACGGCGCTAATTTCACTCTGCAGCTCGTTGATGGCGGCGACCAGCGAGGTCTTCGCATCGGTAGTCAGCGTAGTCAAGTTGCCCTGGTTGGCCAACAGGGTTTTGATATCGCCGCCGATGGCAGTGATCAGGGCGGCGATGCGTGTTAGTAAGCTCATGGCTCTCTCCGTTAAAGCTTGGCGATCTCGTACAAGAGGGCGAGGTCGTTATCGAAGGCGTCGGTTCCCGGCGGCCCCGGTGGCCCCGGCACGCCCAGCTCGACTTCGATCAGCTGGGGCTCGGGCACGATCTCGACCAGCACCTCAATCGGGTCAGGCACGACCTGGACGATTTCCGGGAAGTCAGCCACGGGTCTGTTCCCCTTCGAACTTCACCTTGCCGCGATAGAGCTTCCAGGCGTGGTCAGGGTTTCCAACCGGCCAAATCTCCATATCGTAAAACCCCTTGTCAGCATTGATCTCAGCCGTCGTCAGGGCGCCAATATCGCGATCGATGCGGCCAGTGGGAACATCGATCCGCAGGCGGCCATTCGCTGTGGACAAACGAACCAGCAGTTCGCCATCCGCGTCGCGAATATCCATCTGCGCCTCGGCACCCGTCAGGTCATAAACGCTGCCATCCTTGTTTTTCAGCACGACTGGCGAATACCAGCGGGCGCCGATCTCGATCGTGATGTCGCGCTTAATTGCCGGCATAAGGCTCTTTCCAGCTGCGCGTCTGGTAGCGCAGGCGAACCGAGTGGCAAAGCACACCGCAGAACATCACCGGGCCGCTGTCCTGAATCTCCGGCACCGCCTGGCCATCGTCCTTCGGCGTCAACAACAGGCCACCCAGGCGCGGCTCGGCGCGAAAGGCATCGAGCACTGCATCGACCAGGTCGTCGAACTCCTTCTCGCTGGCGCTCGCATCGTTTAGCGAACGGAAGCCGCGAATCTCCCAGCCGGTATCGACTTCGTTATTGGCCTGGCTCTCGCGGCGCGAAACCCGGCGAATGTGCCAGCCGAGCAACTTGCTGTCGCCGCCGTACAGCTCCTTGAAATCCTTGTCCGTCTTGGCATAGCGCTCATAGTCGAACACTGCGCCTATGCCGCTCACCGTCCTGAGCCGGGCAGCGATCGCCGACCGCAGCACACTGTTTTCGCTCTGACTCACGCTCCGCCTCCCAGTCGTTCAATCACCCGGCGCAACATCGTTTCCCACTGCGCAACGACCCGCGCGCTATTGGCGGCGAAGGCATCGCGGAACATGAAGGCACCCTGGGTGCCGTAGCGCTTGATCTTCCAGGCGATGGCATGCGCCGCTGCCAGCGCCGATTCCTCGACGCCCTTGTTCTTCAGCGGCTTGCCCGTCTTCAGCGACACTGCCTGGCCGAGCGGCAGCTTGCGCATCGCCCACTGGGCAATCGACAAGATGCCGGCTTCGGAAACCGGGTGCGGCTTGGTTCCCAGCTCCACGGCCGGCGCATAGTCCAGCGGCGTGCCGATCACCCCGAGCATGCCGCTCGGCGAAATCTCGGTGCGCCCGATGATGCTGTTGCGCAGATGCCCCTCGGCGGCTGGCGTGCGGTCCTGCACTTCCCCCTGGAGCAAGGTCGTTGCCCAGGCGAAGAAGCGCCGCATCTCCTGATCGAGCACATCCGGTGCCTCGGCCAGGGCGCGTTCGAGCGTATCCATCCCGCTCAGGTGCAGGGTGTAGTGATCACTCATGGCGGCGGATCAGGTTGGTCAGCCGGCCACGTCCCGGCCAGGCGACCGCTTGGCCGCTCGCCGCCTGCTGGCTGGCGCCCCCCACGCCCAGCGTGTCGCTGTAGCGGGTCTTGAGCGCTCGCGCCCGGCTGGCGTATTCCTGCGCCTTGGTACGGCGGTCCGTTGCGTCTGCGGAAATGGTCGATTCGCCATCGTTGATCGCCGCCGCCGCCAGCTGCTCAAGCAACCAGGCAGCCGCCCAGCAAGCCACCGCCTCGCGATGGCTGGGCGAGACGGTATCGACCGTGTCGGACACCACATGCGCCACCTGGAAGGTCAGCCGCACCTCGGCCCCGGCGCCCAGGCTGTCGCCCAGGCGCAGCACGTTGCCGGCCGGCAGTGAATAAATCGAACACGGCAAGTGAGCCGGCGGCGTCTCGCCAATCGGGTACTCGGCACTGATCAACTCGGAATCGGCCTCCCAGGCCTCCGGCAGCGGCAAGGTATCGCCGCCCGGCGCCACCACGTCGGCCACTTTCTTGCGCGGCCGATCCTGGCCATAGCGCGCCACCGCCAAGCCAATGGCGGTCTCCTTGTCGGACCGCGCCAGGCGCTCCGACTCATCGCGCACCAGGCTATCGACCAGCTTCTTGAAATCGTTCAGCATGATTCAACCCAAGACCGGCAGCAAGGCACCTTCAGGAGCCTCGGTGCTTGCTGCCGGGGTTCCCCGGGCACAACGCTCAAAACGGGAGACGGTCGCGGAAGCGGACGGATTAGCTCCATCACCTAAAGGCCGGCTGCCTTCCGCAGCAACTGCCCGGCCGTCATGACTGACCACATGCGAACCACACATGCTTGCTCCCTTCCAGTGTATTCAGTGGGGACGGTTGCCCGTCCCCGTATCCGTTAGGCGACGACGGACTTGGTCGTACCCTTTTCGCCATCGACCAGAATCAAGCCGCCGTACTCATGGCGCAGCTTGTAGGTAATCTTGTCGTTGGAGAACAGGCTGCCGACGTTCGGCATGTCCTGGATGAACAGCTCCGGCTCTTCCTGGCCATTCACGAAGCTGATCTCCAGCACCGCGTGCCGGCGCGGATCGGCGACGGTCACCCAGTCGTTGCCATCGGTCCAGTGATTGACCGTGATCACCTCCGGGTTGATGGCCTGGACAAAGGTCTTGTCCAGATTCTGGTTGCGCACAAAGAGGTTGAACGCGGCTTCCTGCAGCTCGTAGGGCACCAGCACAGTCGCCGGGCTGACCCCCATGCGCTTTCCGCTGCCGGCGCGCGTCTGCTTGACCATGGCCAGGCGGTGCGCGGCGAAGGCCGTGGCATCGAGCGCAGAGGTGAAGAGATTGCCGTGATCGGCGTGATAGAGCGCCTTGGTGTCGTAGATCGCCGCGTTGGTGCGGAAGAAGTCGAAGGCAAATTCGTACAGCGTATTGCCGGCCGACAGAGCCATCTCAACCGGAACGCGGCGAATCGCGCCAACATCGTCAGCGAGGATCATCTCGCGGGTGATCGATTCGGTACCGCCGCGCTTCTGCGCCGCAAAGCTGGCCTTATCGTCGCCCGGGCTGCCGAGAGGTTCGTAATTGCCGCTCTCTGCCACGATGGGCAGATTGCCGTAACCGCCGATGCGGAAACGCTCCTGGGTGCGGAAGTCGTTCACACGGCCAACGGTCGCCACCTTGCGCCAGGCCTGCAGGTCGACGTTGGACACGTATTCGGCCTGCATGCGGCGGGTGATCGAGTTACCCAGGGCGTCGGCCCAGGAGGTGCTATCCAGCGCCTCGCGATAGACGCCAAGCGATTCGGCCAGGCGGGCGCGGTCGCAGTCCTGCAGGCGGCCGGTCACGCGCTTGTCGCCGGTGACCTCGATGTAGGCCTCCCTGAACGACTGAACCTGGCGATGATCCTTGTGCTGCGGATCGAAGAAGGCATCGAGCATGTCGGCAACGCGCGCCGAGCGATCCTCAACCTCGACCTCGAAAGCCGGCACGCGGACGCGGCCGGATTCGACGAAGCGTGCCAGGTACTCGCGCTCATCCTTGATCGCGGCCTCGACATCGGCCTCGACGAAGCGGTCGCGAGCGGCGAAATCGCGCTGCAGGCGATCCTTGGCCGGGGTCGGCAGGTTCGAAGCGTCGATCTTGGCGCGAGCCGTCGAACGAGCTTCAACCATGCGCAGGCGCTCTTCGGCATCGGCCACTTGTTGGCTGAGGTTGATGGCCGGCGCCTTATCGGCAGCGACCGCTTCGCGGTACAGCGCCTCCAGTGCCTCATCGGTCACCGTTTCCGGATCGATCTTGGCGTAAGCCTCCGGCTTCTTGGCCTCGATCAGGCGCAGCATCAGTTCACGCAGTTTCATGTCAGGGTCTCCTGTATTGACAATGGGTTCAGGGGCAGCTTCGACGAGTCGAATCAGGCGGCCCCCAGCCCCCGGCTCGACAATCAAATCAACGGAATCGACACGGTCGATCTTCTTCGGCACGCGAACACGCTTGCCTTCGAGCATGCGTACGCTGCCCTTCCCGGTCGCATCGATCGACAGGCCAGCGATATCCTGCTTGCCCGCCTTGAAGGCGCCGACCAGGAGCGCGCGGGTGTTCTCGGGCAGACCGGGCAGGTTGAGCGTGGCAACCACGCGGCCGCTATCCGGGCCGGCGCCCTCGATAAAGCGCGGCGCATCGGCCCAGCCGACCACGTTGCTCAGGTCGCGGCCGTCGCCCTTGATGTGCTTTTCGTCGCTCTTCAGGCAGATACGCGCCCCGTCAAACAGCGGCAGCGCCTCGCGCAGCAGGGCATCGCTGTAGAACACATCGTTGAGCGAAACACCGGCCTGGATCAGCGTGGCCTCCCATACCGCGCCTTCGGCCTGACCTTCGGCCTCGACCAGGCGCAGATCGCCCTCAAGCGGCGCCGACTCCTTGAGCGGCACGAAGGTCTCGATCACCTCCAGCGGTTCGGCCAGGGTAGCCACGCCGTCGACCAGCGTATAAGCGTAGGACCAGTGGCGGCCATCCAGGCAGATCACTGCATGGTCGTCATAGACTGCATCCAGCTCGAACCATTTGCGGCCCACCTCGGCACCGGGGCCAGGCGCAGGGGAATTGATCTTGGCATCGAGCGCCGCGCGCACCAGGTTGACGGTGCGCATCAGATCGGGCGATGCCTCGCGCAGCGCCAGGCCGCGCAAACCGGAGCGGGGGAATTTCACAGCGCACCCACCAGCTTCTGGCCATCGGTCGTCACGACCGTAACCGTCTCGCCGCGCACCGCCCAGGCCAGCACCTCGGCCTCATCAACCGCGACTTCTTTCGTCTCACCTGTCGGCTTGCCGGCATCGTCCAGCACGGGAACGATGCGCTTGACGGCAGCGGCCGCGACCGAAACGTCAATCATGACAGCGTAGCCGGGGGCCTGATATGGAGCTTGAGGCGTCTCAACCGGAGGCGTCTCAACCGGAGGCATCTCAACCGGAGGCATCTCAACCGGAGGCATCTCAACCGGAGGCGTCTCAACCGGAGGCGTCTCAACCGGAGGCGTCTCAGCCAGTGCGCCAGTAACAGACGCCGCCGCAGCTAGCGCTGCAGCAGCAGCCGCGCCGGCAGAAACCGCGCCAGGCTTGGGGGAACTTTGATTCTTGGGGGGCATGTCGGCTCCTGTCAGTCAGCGATGTGTGCTGACAGGATGCCGGGCAAATCAGGCGATTCGCAGGGTGAAACGTTTCAACGCTTTCGCGCTGGGAGATATTGGAGTGGACTGCTGCGGTGCACGGCCGAAAAACGGCAAAAACCAGAATCCGTTTATACAGCGCGTGGCACGCTCAATTGCACTCGTCGCGAACGCGGCTGGAAGCAGTGTCCTGCTCACGCTTGGCCTGGTTCAGGCTGTGCTGCATGCCCAGGTCGCGATACAGGGCGGCATCGCGTTCCGCCCACTTCTGCTGCCGCTGCGCCGAAGAGCAGCGCGTTGCCTTCTGCCGGGCAATGGCAGCATCCTCCGCTCCAACCCGATTGGCCATGCGCTGGTGCTGCAGATTATCGATAGCCTTTTCAGTTTCGACGGCGCCCAACTGGCGTCGCTCCCTGGAGTTAACGCGAGCGCGGTCGAGCTGCTGCTCAGCCGGCACGTAATCATGCATTGCACTGACATTCCGGGCATTGGCCGAACACGGCACATCGGAATAAACCGACTTGCCATTGACTACACACTTGTAGGCTTGAGCCGAGGCCTCAACAGAGAGCAACAAAGCAACGAGAAAGAGATAGCGCATGATCGTCACTCAATAAATAGCGTTTAGAACTGTTTAGAACGCTCCGTGCTGCCTTAATGAACCGCCCCCGGCATCAGCACAGCCAAGTGGCAGGCTTTTGCTCTTCATCGCTCGTAGATTTATTTTCTCTGCGCGCCACCAGGTAGTGGCTCAAGAGATACCTTGCATAGCATGAGAGCCTTGTTGAACTCATCTTTCTTCTCGGATGCTTCCTGAGCAAATACTGCGGAAGACGCCGAGGAGTCTTCCATAAAGGCGAGGAACAGATTTATAACGGTCTGCATGTACTGAACTAACGCATCGCGAGCGGGAGAAACACACTTACCAAATTGGGCATCCTTGACTTTGCGCCGTATATCTTGAAGCCGCCCCACTGGTTGTGCCAAGGCAACGCGTGAAGTCACCGCTGCGACTTGTTTTGCCGCATCCCATTCTTCGGCCAGACTCTTTAGTCGTGCAAGATCAGCCTCACCTTGGCGTACCTCTGCAGCTCGCTGCTCAATTGCCGCCTGCTTCGCCAATTCCTTTTGGTGACTATTCCAGGCAATCGCAGCAATAGCACCGACGATAACGATCATCAGGATATGGAAAAATCCGAAACCACGTTGTCGCTTAACCATGTTCGACATCTCTGCGCCTCACGAATAACCCGAAAATCAAGCCGCCCTGGCTGTCGCTGCGCCGGCCAGCATCGATAACAGCGCCAGGCCCATCGCCGGCAACTGCAATACCTGGGGCAAATGCGGCTGCCCCCACATCAATGTGCCGCTGACCGACAGACAAACCAGCATGAACCAGAAGCGCCGCCGCGCCGAACGAAGCGCGCGCTCCCGACGATCCAGCGAAAAGATATCGGCACCGCAGTGCACGCACCACTGAGTCATCTTCCAGGTCCAGCCATGACACTGGGGGCAATCACGACCATGGCGATGCTCTGGCGGTGGCGGCACCGGGCCGCTGCTCAGATTCTGAATGGTCTCGGCCACCTGGCCGAAGTTGCTGTCGATGTCGATTCTGATCCGGGTCATCTCAGGTCTTGCTGCCGCTTCCCTTTCCTTGGCCGATATTCATGGCGCCGTGATTCGTCACATTCCCTTCTACCACCTGGCCGTGGTTGATACCGACCTTCATTTCAACCCTGTCACCCTTGATGACATTGGATTGGATCATACCACCGGCATTTGGTGACTGTGTAGTGCGCTGACACAGTTTTACGACGGCTTTCGCCAGCTGCTGGGCATCGACCTTTCCTTCCAGGCTGAGCAGGTCGACGGCGTCGAGGACGGCTTGATGGACGGCATCTAGCGTGACTTGCTGCGCCGTTATCGCTGCATGCACAGCAGCAAGCCGTTCGCCACCCCCGCCAAGGCGGGTGGCGACATCCGCTGCCGACCGAATGTTTGCCATGGCGGCATGAGCTGCCGCTGGGGTTCCAGTCAGGACATATGCAGTGTCGATCTGTAGTTCCGGATGCTTCGCGGCGAAAGCAAACAGCTTGTCCTCGGGAAACGAATCTCGCTTCTTCCTTGCGTTTAGCGCCTTTTCGCCAAGGCCGAGCAGTTCCGCCACTTCCTTATCGGTGGCAACGCGAAGCTGATTTTTCAACCGCAAAAGCGCTTGCTCACAAAAGTTCATAAAAACCCCTTGCAATTCTACTGTTGTAGATTTAATCTACGTTTCACAGGCAGCAACCTAGTTACTAACCACCCCACAAACAGGAGCCCAAAAATGGACCTGCCCTACAAACCGCCAACTGCTCAGCCGTACTCCACTGACCAGGTCAAACAATTCTTCGACGCCGCTGGCGTCCCCGTTGCGCGCTGGGCCGAATCCAACGGTTACAACCGCCGCGAGGTCTACATGCTGCTCAACGGCCAGTTCAAAGGCCGCTTCGGCCGCATGCACGACCTAGCTATCAAGCTGGGCCTGAAGCTCCCGCTCGAACAGCTCGCTGCCTAATCACTATGACCACCAACACAACCGCCCTATCAAGCGCAGCCCTGGTAAATGCCGGCACCCGTCACGACGGCAAGCGTCTACTTAGTCGGGCTGATGCCCTGGCACTGCTCGCTGCGGCTGAGCCATCAATTGGCGAGTTGCCTCCTCAGACGAAATGCCCGGCCACACCCCAAGGACTGCCAGCTGCCAGTACAGCATCTTCGGTGCCTCATGCAGCAGCGCAGTCTCATCGCCTTCCGCTCGCTCAGGGTGGGCCAGTAGTTCCGCATAGCGCTCACTGCGCGAGCGAAGCAGCCCCTCAACCTTGCTTACCTCCGGGTGGCCTCGCAGCAAAAACGGCAGCACCGCAATCAGCGCGTGCTGAATGCCATTGGCCCAATCGTCAACTTCATCGATTTGCTGCCGCAGCACGGCGACTTCTTGGCGCAGTAATTCGATCTCGCTCATGACCTGCTCCCACTTGGTTTTGACAGCCTCAATTTAGCCAGCCGCAACGAATTTTCATATTAGCAAAACCGGAATTTTTTTGGACGCCTCACCAAAAGGACTTTTCCAAATGCCCAGAACAAATTGGAAACACCCGCCGCAAAGCCTGCAGGCCGCACTCGAAGCCTGTGTCGACTACGCGCGCTTCAAGCACAACCGCAGCATCGAAAACATCGCCGCCGACATGGGCCTTGCTAACCACTGGTCGCTCTACAAGTGGATCGAGAGCGGCCGTCTGCCGGCTGTGCTGATCCGCCCCTTCGAGCTGGCTTGCCGCTGCGACTTCGTCACGCGCTTCCTGGCACACGCCGCCCATCGTCTGATCATCGATATCCCGAGCGGAAAGATACCCGTCACCGGCGATATCCAAACGGTACAGGAAGCCAGCAACCAGGCGGTGGCCGCACTGATCGGCTTTGCCACCGGCAAGACTGGCAGCACCGTAGTGATCGATACCGTCACCGTCGCCATGGAGCAGCTGGCCTACCAGCGCGCCAACGCGGTCAAGGTCTCGCAGCCTGAGCTGGAGCTGGAGGCCGACCAATGAGCCGCGACACCTACATCAACGGCGCCCAGCAGCGCCTGCTCAAGGCCATCGTTGTGCTGGCCGGCAATGAGTTCTCCGGCCTGGCCCCGTCCGATCTGGCCAAGGCGCTGAGCACCAGCCCCTCGAACATCACTCGCGACCTGGCCAACCTCAAGGAGGCCGGCCTCGCCGAGCAGCTGCCGGAAAACGGCCGCTGGCGCCTCGGCCCCAAGCTGGTTCAGATCGCGCTGGCCTTCTCCGATCACCTTTCCCGTTCGCAGGGCCGCATGGCGGACCTGCAGAGCCGTTACACCCGCCAACCGTAAGGGAGCCTTACCGTGACTAACGAAACCATCACCAAGCGCGGCCGCAAGCCTTTGCCGAGTGCTGTCGCCCCGGCGATTGAATTGAACGAAGACCAGGTGCGCGCCGACCTGCAGGCGGCCGATGCGCTGCCTGGCATGTTGGCCGCCATCGAGCAAAACGCCCAGGCCCTCGCCAAGGAACTGGCCTATGAAGGAGCTCTGACCGTCGAGTCGCTGGAAGAGGAGATCAAGTTCTACCAGCGCCGCAGCGTTGAAGCGGTGCTGGAAGTTGGTAAGCGGCTGCTGATCCTCAAGGAAGTAGCAGGCCACGGACACTTCGCGGAGCGATTGAACGGCCTTGGCATCGGCTACGAGCTTGCAAAAAAATTCATGGGGGCAACAAAGAAATTTCAAATCGGTAGTCGACTACCGATTTTGTCTCTCCCCAACCTCAACCAGGGAAAACTCCTCGAGCTCCTGGTCCTCGACGACGGCGAAATCGAAGCGCTGAACGCCGGCGACGAGGTACGCGGCATCCAGCTCGACGACGTCGACTGCATGTCGGTCAGCGAACTGCGCCGCGCCCTGCGCCAGGAGAAGACAGACAAGGAAGCGCAGATCGCCAAGGCGAAGGCTGAGGTCGCTGGACAACTGGCCGCCAAAGACAAGCTCATCGCCGAGAAGCAGATCAAGATCAACAACCAGTGCAAAGAACTGGACGATCTGGGCCGCAAGGTGCGCTTTGTGGCAACGGCCACGCCGGATGAACGCTACGAGGGTATTCGCACTGAGCTGCTCGGCTATGCAGCCGCCGTGGAAGGGCTGCTGAGCAACAAGCTAAAACCGTGCTTCGTGTCGCTCAAGGAAAATATTCACGAGAGCGGCGGTGAAGTCGACGTCTATCTGTCCAGCGCACTGGGCCAGATCGAGCGGGCGGTGCGCGAGCTGCGCGAAGAATTCGGCCTATTGCGCGCCGAAGACGTGGCCTGGGCCAACGAGTAATGGAGGCTGTCATGGCGCTGACCCCTGCCATCATCGAGGCCGTATTGGCCGCTACGCGGAAATCCATGTTCTCGCCGCATGGCGAACAGCGAGCGCCCTATCAGGCCGTCGCCGATACCTTCGGTGTCTCATATCAGACGGTGATGCGCTGGCGTAGCCAGGTAGCGACTCTGCCAGGGCGCAAGCGGCGGTCAGACCATGGCAATCGCGAGCTGTCCTATGAAGAAGCCATGGTGATCTCAGCCTTCATGGCCGAGAGCGAGCGCCGCAATGGCAAGCGCCTGGCCAGCGTTGGTCATGCGGTCACGGCGTTGCGTGCCAACGGCCTGATTCGCGCCGAGGCAATTGACCGCAAAACAGGCGAATTGCGGCCATTGTCGACCTCCGCGATTGCGCGGGCGTTGATCTCATTTGGCCTGCACCCAGATGTGCTGAACCGTCCGGCGCCTGCAATCTCGCTCGCCTCCCGGCACCCCAACCACGTCTGGCAGATCGACGCTTCGCTGTGCGTGCTCTATTACCTGAAGCGCAATCCGGACGAGCGCCGCAACGGCCTGCAGGTGATGGATCGCAAGGCGTTCTACAAGAACAAGCCGGGCAATGTCGCCAAGATCGAAAACGACCGCGTTTGGCGCTATGCCGTCACCGACCACGCCAGCGGCCATATTTATGTCGAGTATGTGCTCGGCGCCGAATCTGGCGAAAACCTCTGCACCACGTTCATCAACGCCATGTTGCCGCGCGATGGCGAGCCGGTGCACGGCGTGCCTTTCATGGCCATGCTCGACCCAGGCAGTGCCAACACGGGCGCGGTGTTCAAGAATCTATGCAAGGCGTTGCGCATCAAGGTTCAGATCAACGAACCGGGCAACCCGCGCGCCAAGGGCCAGGTTGAGAAGGCGCACGACCAGATTGAGCGCACGTTCGAATCCGGCCTTAAGTTCGTTGCGGTGCATTCGCTGGATGAATTGAATTCAGCAGCAGCCAAGTGGCGCCGTTGGTTTAACGGAAATTCGCTACACACCCGGCACGGCATGACGCGATACGCCGCCTGGATGTTGATTACCCCCGAGCAATTGCAGCTGGCGCCACCGCTTGAGGTGCTGCGCGAATTGGCGAGATCGGAGCCGGAATCACGCCTGGTCAACAACAAGCTGCAGGTTAGCTACCGTGGGCAGAGCTACGACGTATCGAAAGTGCCGGGGGTACAGAACGGCGACAAGGTTTGGGTCTGCCGCAACCCGTGGCGACCGGAAGCGGCTCAGGTGGTCACGGTCGACCTCGAAGGGAACGATGTCTATTACGTGATCGAGCCGATCGGCAAGGGTGATTTCGGCTTCGATACCAATGCCGTGGTTATCGGCGAAGGCTATGCCCGCCATGCCGATACGCCGGCCCAGTCGGCCGGCAAGGAAATCGAAAAACTGCTGATGGGCGCCGACACACTGAGCGAAGCCGAACTGGCGCGCAAGGAGAAGCGGCTGGCTTTCAATGGGGCCATCGATCCCTGGAAGCACATGGACCACGCCAACGAACAGGCGCCTGCTTATCTGCCGCGCCGTGGCACTGAATTGGAGACCGCCGTGCCCGGCGTGATCGCCAATCGCTCGCTCGATACGCCGCCGGCAATCGCCGTCGAGGCCCGCACGCTCAACCTGACTCAACTGGCCAGCCGTGTCGCCGCCGCCATGCCCGGCGAATGGACGCCAGACCACTACCGCCGTCTGGCCGAGTGGTACCCGCAGGGCGCGCCGGAGAACCAGCTGGCCGCCATTGTCGATCGCATGAAGGGATTCGGGGAATCGCCACGGCTGGTTGCCGTGGGCGGTGCCTGAAAGGTTGCCCGGAAGGCCGTTGCAGCGGCCAACCGGGCGGATTTGAAGCAGTACTTGCCAGGAGATTTAACCATGAAATCGACCCGCAACCAAACGCCGGAGGTGCGCCATGAGTGCCCAGCCGAGCGAATTTAGAGGACATCCGTACATGCCGCTCAAACTTAAAGGTGTGATGAAACGGCACGGTATCGCGGTCCGCCAACTCGCGCCATCGATCAAGCAGGCGCGCGATATCCCGCTGAGCAGCGCCTCGCTCAGCCAGATCATCAATCACGGCTACTTCCCGCGCAATCTGCCCGAGGCAGAGATGAAGCAGCGCATCGAAGCCTCGCTGCTCAGCCGAGGCATTGATGCCGCCGAACTGGCCGATTGCTGGGAGCCCGAGGGCGACGACAAATACCGCCGCGTCATGCCGATCGGCGCCCACCTCGATAAGACCGCCGAAAACCGCACCCCGCGCCTGCATGTCGTCGAACCCGATTTCAAACCTTTGGAGAATCAGATGCTTTCCCCCCAAGCCAAGCGCCATTTCAAGCTCTTCCGCGACCCGTTCATCGATGACATCAACGGTCCGGACGACGTGTATATGAGCGAATCGCAACGGTATGTGGTGGAAGCGATGCTGCAGACGGCCATGGTCGGCGGCATCACCGCCATCATCGGCGAGTCGGGCAGCGGCAAGACCACGCTGCGCAAGCTGCTGCAGCAGCGCATCCTGCGTGAGGGCCAGAACATCCGCCTGGTCTTCCCGCAATGCTTCGATAAGACAAAGCTCAATACCTCAGCGATCGCGCAAGCCGTGATCAACGATATTGAGCCGGATTCCGTCGTCAAGCAGAAGCTCGAAGCCGTGGCGCGTCAGGTCAGCGAGTCGCTGCTGCGCTCCAGCCGTGCCGGCTTCAAGCATGTCCTCTTCCTGGAAGAAGCGCACGACCTATCGATCACCACGCTGAAGTACCTGAAGCGCTTCAACGAAATCGAAAGTGAGGATGGCTTCGGCAAGGTGCTGGGCATCATCCTGATTGCCCAGCCGGAAATGCGCGTCAAGCTGGATGCCTACCGCTTTCCGATGGCCCGCGAGTTCATCAACCGCTGCGAAGTGGCCACGCTCGATCCGCTGCACAGCCACCTGGCCGACTACATCAAGCACAAGTTCGCGCGCGCCGGTGCCAACGCTGACGACGTGCTCGCCGCCGATGCCTACGACGCGATCCGCGTGCGCTGGACGAAGATCGACCCGAGCACCCGCGAGGCCAAGACCAACCTCTACCCGCTGATCGTGAACAACACGGTCACCCGCGCCATGAACCGCGCGGCCGAGCTGGGTATCCCGCTGGTTAGCGGAGAACTGGTCAAGGAGCTTTGAGATGAGCAACCAAATCATTGCTTTCCCCGGCCAGCCAATGCCTGAACACCTTCAGCCGGCGTTCCACGCGCCGGTCGGCGGGCCGATCCGCAAGCAGTCGCCGGGCACCTTCGAAGACTACATCCGCGATATCCGCAAGGCCGTCGAGTTTGCGCTGGCCAAGGGTTTGATGGTGATCAGTATCAACGCCGACCGCAACGGCGCCTACCTGGTCGTCGTCCCGCAGCCGACGCTCTACAAACTCTTTGGCGATGAGTGCGCCTCGGTGCAGCGCCGCACCGAGGCCGGCCTGGTCACCGAGTTGTGGCTTGGCTCGCTCGACAACGTACGCGTCTTCTGGAGGGAAGTGAAATGCGTGCACTGACTGCCCTTGGCAGCCTCGCCAGCCGCGTCTGGCTGGCCGGCAAGTACTACGTCCGCCTCGATTACTCGTGGCACCTGGCCTGGACCAAGGCCGCCCGTTAAGGAGATTGTCATGTCATCCACGCAATCCATGTATCAGGCAAACACAAAGTACCAGCAGTATCTGGCGGTTTCAGCCAAGGTTCTCGCCGCCATTGATGCGCTTGGCGAAGACGAACTCGTCACCGCCACCGATCTGGCAGAGAAACTTGGGGCCCCCGAGGAAATGGTTGAGCGTGCGCTCAACGAAGCCGCTCATTTCGATATTGCCAGCCTGCACGGCAGGCCCTGCGCCTGGTATTTCGGGCGCAGAAATGGGCTGCCGGCCCCTGATATTTCCCAAGTCGTAGAAATTCAATCGGTGCCCAACCGCCGCGCCGGCATCGTCTTCATGCATCCAGACGAAACCGAAATCGTCGTGCTCGAGAACAAGCAGATCGAGATGAAAGACGAGTTCAACGAAATCATCGTCACGCCAGGCGTCGCCAAGAAGCTGCTGGAAGCCTTGGGTTTCATGGAGGGCTATTGACATGAAAACCATGAGCGAACGTGGCCTCAAGCCGGCCAGCGTGCTCGCCGCCAACCGGCCGCACGGCGACCGCCTGCGCTACATGGGCGGTTGCCGTTGCGACCCATGCCGGGCAGCGAACGCTGCCTATGAGCGTAGCCGCATTGAGGCGCGCAAGAATGGCGACTGGAACGGCCTCGTGCCGGCCATGGCTGCCCGCCGTCATCTCGACAAACTGTCCAGCCAGAATGTCGGGCGGCGTTCGGTTGCTGCTGCAACCGACATCGCTGAAACCGTGCTGGTCAAGATCATGAGCGGCGAGCGCAAGAAAATCCGGGCCCGCACCGAGCGATTGATCCTTGGTGTGACTACCGATGCCGCCGCTGACCACGCCCTGGTCGACGCCGCGCCGAGCTGGAAGCTGATCCAGGAGCTGCTCGATGCCGGCTTCACCAAAACCTGCATCGCCCACTCGCTCGGCGCCAAGACCCATGCCCTGCAGCTCAGCAAGGGCCAGATCACCGTACGCCACGCCGCCGACGTGAAGCGCCTGCATCAGCGGCTGATGGCTTCGGATGAAATCCTCGTATCGGCCGAGCGCACTCGCAATCTGATCGCCCAGCTTCGGCGCGAATGGACACCGGCGGCGCGCATTGCCGAGGCACTGGGCAACGATGCCGTTCTTGAACGCGGCGAGGTGAAGATCAAATCGTTGATCCCGCGTCGCGTCGAGCGGGTCGTTGTCTCCCTTCACCAGCGCCTGATGGGAGAAGCCGCATGATCTCCCTGCTCACCCAGATCGAGGAGGCGGCGCGATGCGCCCGCCAACTCGCCACCGAGCAAGGCGAACGCGAGGAGCGCAAACGCCTGCAGGTGCAGCGCGCCGCACTCAGCCGGCACGCCAACGGAAGCGGAAAGCACTGCGGCGTTGGCCTCAAGTCGGCCGTTCTCGAACGCTTGCCGGTCGGCGAGGAAAACGCCATCACCAGCGGTGATATCCGTGCCCTGGTATCCGACATCGCCTTCGCCCCAAGCGGCCTCTCTTCAACCCTTACCACCCTGTGCGACGCCGGCCTGATCCGCCGTGTCGGCACGGTCACCCGCTACCGCTATTACCGCCTTCCATAGGAGATTTCCAGTGATCACCATCAATATGAACACCATCCGCCAGGCCGCTCAGCGCCTGGGCACCGCCCGGCTTGAATCAACCACCCGCGCCACCGCCCTGGAGCACGAACTGGCCGCTGCTGCTGGCCCGATCTACAAGCGCCACCGCGAGGGACTCGATACCGCAGCGGCCGAAGAAGCCGAAGCCGAGGTAGCGCTGATGATGCTGATCAAGGCTGCGCCGCAGTTGTTCAAGAACCCGCGCTCGATCACCGTCGACGGCGTCCGCGCTGGCTACCGCAAGGAAAGTGACGGCATCGATTTCGACGACGAAGCCGCTGTGATCGCCCGTATCCGCGCCTTTGACGATCTCTCCGATCTGGCCGGTGTGCTGATCCGCACCGAGGAGCACCTCAACCTGGCCGCCATCGATCAACTGGATGGCAACCAGCGCAAGCAGGCCGGCATCCGCACGGTGACTGGCGTCGATCAACCCTTCATTACCTTCACCGACACCCCGGTCGAGAAGCTGGTCAAGCTGATCATCGCCGACGCCGCGCAGCGCCAGGGCGATAAGGAGCCGGCCAAGAAGAGCAAGGCGAAGCGGAAGGAGGTGGCCTAAATGTGGTTCAAAAACCTTCAAATCTACCGCCTGCCAACCCCCTGGTCGATCTCCCTCGAAGCCCTGCGTGAGCAGCTGGCGCGTGGCACCTTCGCGCCACCGGCCGGGCATGAAGCACGCTCGCGTGGCTGGGTGGCGCCGCGTGCCGATGGCGAGCTGGTCTATGCGCAAAACCGTCAGTGGCTGATCCAGTTGCGCACCGAAACGCGCCTGCTGCCGTCATCGGTGGTCAATGCCGAGGTCCGGAAGCGGGCCGATGCGCTGGCCGAGCAGCAGGGTTATGGCCCTGGCCGCCGTCAATTGCGTGAACTGCGCGAACGAGTCACAGAAGAGCTGCTGCCTCGTTCGCACCCGGTGCCATTGCACACACACGTCTGGATCGATCCGCAAGCCGGCTGGTTCATCGTCAATGCTGCTACGCCTGCCAAGGCCGAACAGGTCATCGAGCACCTGCGCTACTGCCTGGACGATTTCCCGCTCAAGTCGCTGCACACCCGGCTTTCGCCACAAGCGGCCATGGCCGACTGGCTGGCCGGCGGCGAAGCGCCGCAGGGCTTCACCATCGACCGCGATTGCGAGCTGAAGGCTATCGGTGAGGAAAAGTCCGCCGTGCGTTACGTCCGTCATCCGCTCGGCGACACGGTCAGCGAGGAAATCAAGTCGCACCTGGCTGCCGGCCAGTTGCCGACCAAACTGGCGCTGACCTGGGACGACCGCCTCTCCTTCATCCTGACCGAGAAGCTCTCGCTGCGCCGCCTGACCTTCCTCGACCTGGTCAAGGAAGAAGCCGAGAAAAACGCCGAAAACGCCGATGACCAGTTCGCCGCCGACTTCGCGCTGATGACCGGCGAGCTGGGCCTGTTCCTGAAGCGCCTGGTCGAGGTGCTGGGTGGGGAGGTGGCATGAGACACAGTATTCGCCCAGACATTCTCCTCGTCTCCGGAAACTACTTTGATTTCATGAGACCCGAGAACAGTAACTTTGGCATTGAAGACGTGGCGCACGCTTTATCGCACATATGCCGCTTCGCCGGTCACTCCAGGAGCTTCTATTCGGTGGCCCAGCACAGCGTGATGGTCTCTAAGATCGTGCCGCCGGCCGACGCTTTGGCCGGGCTGCTGCACGATGCGCCAGAGGCATTCATCGGCGACGTTGCACGGCCCCTGAAGCAGCTCTTGCCCGACTACAAGGAAATCGAAAAGCGCGTCGAAGCTGCGGTGCTGGCGCGCTTTGGTCTCGACTCTCTGCCGGCTTCGGTGAAGGAGGCCGACATCATCATGCTGGCGACCGAGCAGCGCGACTTGATGGCCCCGCATGATGACGAGTGGGTTGTGATCGCCAAGGTGACGCCGCTCCCGTATCGGATCAATCCAATGCCCCCGTACCAGGCAAGGATGGAGTTCCTGGACCGCTATTTCGAACTTATTGGTAAGGGGTTGAGCGATGCCTAAGATCAGCATGAAGCGCCTCGCCTCCAACCAGAAACGCAGCCTGGCCAGCATCAAGAAGAAGCTGGAAGCGCTGGCTGTCGAGTGGTCCGAGGTCGATAACGGGACGATGTGGGCGCTGCAGGAAGTCGCCGACAAAGTCGAGCACGTTTCCGACGAGATGCAGGAGTTCGTCCAATGAGCACCTGCATCAAGGTCAATAGCAGCGGCTCCTGGGCCAACCTGGTGCCGGTCGTGGGGATATCCCGCCTGGAGTCGGCCAAGGCTGCCTGTGAGGCGCTGGCGCTGGCCAGTGTCGGCGATATCTCCTTCCGCATCGTCACTGATGGCGAAGTCGTCGAGGTCTTCCACAAGAAGCCGCGCAACGGCGAGCCGTTCGGCTGGCATGCCCCGCGCCAGGTGCGCTGCGATAACCCAATTCAATCCGGCCTGGATCGCAACACTTCCGGCGCCATCGGACAACCCTAACCAAAAACTCTCACTTCAAGCCCGTTAGGAGCGGGCTTGGCGAGATGGTTTTCTAACGGAGATCGAGATGGCAGACAAAACCGGAATCGAATGGACCGACGCAACCTGGAACCCTGTTACCGGGTGCGCAAAGGTCAGCCATGGCTGCAAGCACTGCTATGCCGAGCGTGAGTGGCCACGTATGACCAAGCTGGTGCCGGCCTACGCTGGGCGTGAATTCACTGACGTGAGGACGCACGAAGACCGTTTGACTCAGCCGATGCGCTGGAAGCGGCCGCGCATGATCTTCGTGAATTCGATGTCGGACCTGTTCCACCAGGATGTGCCGTTCGATTTCATCGATAGCGTTTTCTTCGCGATGGAGCTCTCGCCGCAGCACGTTTTCCAGGTGCTGACGAAGCGGCCGGATCGGATGCGCGAGTACATGAAATCGCGGTTCAGCTATCGCGATCCGCTGCCGAACGTCTGGCTCGGCGTCAGCGTTGAGGATCAAGCTGCTGCAGACGAGCGCATTCTATTGCTGCTCCAAACGCCTGCCGCCGTGCGCTGGATCAGCGCCGAGCCACTACTTGGGCCGGTGCGCTTAAGCGGTCTGTTCGGCCTAATAACCGATGACGAGGATGTCAGGATAGACGCGCTCAACGGGAATTTTGTAACTAGCCGGTACCAAGAAGAGCCGACTCCGCTCGGCGCTCGCCTTGATTGGGTCGTCGTTGGCGGCGAGTCAGGGCCGAAGGCGCGGCCGATGCATCCACAGTGGGCGCGAGATCTGCGCGACCAATGCGCCGCTGCTGGCGTGCCGTTCCTGTTTAAGCAGTGGGGCGAGTGGGGCAACGACGGGCGCATTCCGATGCTCGTTTCGATTCACGAACAGAGCCACTTCCTAACCTTGGACGGGAAGCAATGGACCGGACCATCGCAATCCTGCCCTAAGGGAACTGCCGCAATGCTCCGAATTGGGAAGAAATCCGCCGGCCGACTGCTCGATGGCGTGCAACACGATGGCTATCCGGTAGGTGCGCAATGACCCCCGCCACCAAACGCGCCATCTTCCCGCTCAGCGCCCCGCGCTGGCAGACCTACGCCTTCTGGCCGTGCCATGTCTGGACTGCTGCGGTGCACGGCTATTACGAGGCATTTTTCGCGGTGCTGCCCCGTGAATAAGATCCGCAAACAAGGCCTCATTCGTATGGTGCATGCCATCTGCGGCAAGAAGGGGCTCGGCCTGTCCGAGGATGATCGCCACGCGCTCCAGCTGCAGGTCACTGGCGAGGTCAGTCTCTCTGCCATGACATTGCCGCAGCTCGAAGACCTGGTGCGTCACTTGCGCCGCCTGCAGAAGGCGAGCGGCCAAGCGGCGAGCCCCGCTAACGAGTGGCGCTTCGTCTTCGGCCTGCCGCCGGAGCGCAAGAGCTACGCCAAGAAGATATTCCGCTTGGCCGAGCGCATCGGCGCCATGCAGCAACCGCCCGTGCCGGTCATGAGCAAGGCCTACATCGAGGGCATCACCGCCCAGATGCGCGGCGCCGATCAGCCGCTGGAATTCTGCGACTGCGAGCAGCTGCACAAGGTGATCCAGGCGCTCGAAGTGTTTGTTAAACGGCACGGAGGCTGAGATGGCATTGCCGGGAAACGCTCAACTCATTGTTGATGGTATCGGCTTCAATGCGGCAATGGCTTTCATTCGCGAGACTGGCGGCCGCCACTTTCGTTTTCCGGTAGGAAAAGGTTCGGCGCAGTGGGAGCACCTGGTCGAGCTGGTCGGCGAGAAGGCAGCCGAAAAGCTGATTCGTCTGTTTGGCGGTACCGACATGTACATCCCGTGCTGCTATCGTGCCATCAAGGCAGAGCGTAACCGGCGGCTGGTCACTCGCTATGAGTCACTACTCAAACAGAACTACAGTGCGCGGGGTGCGGTCGATATCCTGGTGCCTGAATTCGGTATCTCAAACCGCATGATCTTCATCATCGTGAACGGCCCAGCCCCGGCGCAGATGCCGGAGATGGCGGAACAAGGGCAGTTGTTCTAGGTGGTGATATCTATAGGGAGCGAAGATTAGAATCTCAAATTCCTGCCGAAAGGAACTGCAATGCTTAACACTGAGATCGAAAAATTTGAACAATGGGCAAAAACCAGCGGTCAGTTTTCGGACCTATCTCGGTCCGGAAGTGGATTTTTAAGGCCGCAAGTGCAGTTGTCATGGATGACATGGCAGGCTGCGGCAGGCTCAGCATCAAAGGATGAGCGTATTGCCTGTGCGAAGATAGCTTCCGATGAAGCAGAAGAGCTGAGCGACTCGACGTCGTACGCAGATCTGGTGGCAGCTGGAATAGCCGAAGATATCGCATCAAAAATCCTCAATCGGCCTTGCACATGATTTAAAGTGGCACATGGAAAAACCCTGCTTCGGCGGGGTTTTTTATTGCCAGATGCCAAAGCGTTGAAATTGTTCATCCTGCTGAGGCTCTGGCCTGCGCCGTACCCTGCGGGGCATGAACTGCCACGCCTGCACTCACTATCAATCGACCGCTGAAGCGCTGAAGCCGCGCCCCGGCCTGGACGGCTACGGCTATTGCAAATCCGCGCCGACGATTGAGCTGCGCGCCCGCATGTTCCATGAAAACTCGCCGTGCTGGCTGACGCCGCCGGCTTTCAAGGAGCGCAGCCATGTCCGGTAATTCCCTGCGCGTCAGCATTGCCGCGCTGATTCTCTCGGCCGCTGGGTTCTCATTTATCGCCCTGGACGAAGGCTATGCACCGAAGGCGGTGCCGCCGGTGCCTGGTGATGTGCCGACCTACGGCCTGGGCAGCACGACACACGCCGACGGCAGGCCGGTCAAAGCCGGCGAGACCATCACGCCGCCCGAGGCGATCCAGCTGGCCGTGCGCGATATCAGCGTCAAGGAAGCGGCGCTGAAGCGCTGCATTCCGGCCGAGGTAAAGCTCACCCAGGGCGAGTACGACGCGATTGTCAGCCTGGCTTACAACGTCGGCGCCGGCGCGGTCTGCGCCTCGTCGATCCCGCGCAAGCTGGCGGCCGGCGACTACGCAGCCGCCTGCGCAACCTTCCTCGAATTTGTTTGCGGGCCGGCGACAGCGGCGACTCGCGCAAAGCCTGGAGAGCGCTGCTATTCAGAGAAAAAACCGTTGCGTTTTATTCAAGGCCTGAGCAATCGCCGCCAGCGCGAATACGCGCGCTGCATGGGAGGGCAATCATGAGCGGGTATGCAAAAGCAGCGGCCTGCGCGATCGCCGCCGTCCTCCTGATCGGTGCCGGCTGGAAGGTCGAAGGCTGGCGTGCCGCCAAGGCCGCCGCCGAGCGCGAGCAGGAAATCGCCCAGGCCGAAGCACGCGGTGCCCAGTCCAATCTGGCCAAGGTGGTTTCCGCTAACGCTCGCTCCGACAAGCTGCAGGCCGCTCTAACGGCCAAGGAAGCCGCCCTCGACCAACTCACCCAGGAGAAAAACGATGCAATCCGCCGCCTCACTACTGGCCGTCATTGCCTTAGCAGCGCTGCTGTTCGGGTGCTCAACCAATCCGTCGGCCAAGGCATCCAGCCAGGGGCTTTACCCCAAGCCGTCAGCGAGCCTGTATCAACCGATGCCGCCTTTGCCACCGATACCGATGTCGGGCTCTGGATCGGCCAGTGCCAGCGCGGCTATGACACCTGCCGGGGCCGCCTCCAAGCCATCCACGATTTCTACGAAGGCGAGCAAGAGTGAATAAGAACAAGCGCCAGGACTGCCTGGCCGAACTGGGTCGCGCCATGCAGCCGGCCGAGGCAGGTGATAGCGCCCGCCGCTGCATGGATTGCGACACGCCGATCCCGGCCGATCGCCTGCAGGCGGTGCCGGATGCGACGCGCTGTATCGACTGTCAACGCGACATCGAGCGCAGCGCGCAATGGGACTGGGGGATGGCGGAATGATCGACTTCGATATCAAGGCATGGCTTCAGTTGCTCAACATGGTGGGCACGTTTGCGATTGGCGCGTGGATGTATCTCGAAAAGCGCAACGACAAAACCAATGAGCGAATTACTGACCTCGCCACCAAGATGGAAACGCTAGACAAGGATGTATCAGCCTTGAAAGCGGCTTCGGAGATCGCGCCGAATCATGCCGACCTGGCCAAGGTGTATGAGTCGGTCAATCAGCTATCTGCCACCGTCAATCAACTGGTCGGCGAAAACCGGGGGCAGAGCGACACGCTGCGCTTGATCCTCAACCAGATAACGCAGAAAGGGATGAAATGAACACTGCGAGCGATGCAGCAATCACTGCCGGCCGCCGCCTGCAGATCCTGACCGCACTTTCCCTGCGGCCGCAATATCGTGCTGAACCGCGCAATCTGCGGCAAGAGTTGGAAGTCACCGGCTACCCGATGACGCTGACCAAACTGGCGGTCGAGTGTGCCTTCCTGGCCGATCTTGGCCTGGTTGATGCACCTGACAACGGACTCATTCGTTTGACCGATGACGGCTTGTCCGTAGCGCGTGGATTGATCCGTTTGCCTGGTATTGGAACGCCGGAGCCGGGAGCACTCTGATGGCTCGCAAATCGAAAATTAACGACCTGCCGGCCGATGTTCTGGAAGAACTGAATGCCCAGCTGATCAGCCGGGGATTCAACGGTTACGAAGAGCTGGCGGCCTGGTTGAAAGGGCGTGGTTTCGATATCGGCAAGAGTTCGGTGCACCGTCACGGGCAGGCGCTTGAGGCGGAGTTTGAAGAGGCAATGGCCGATGCTCGGCGCACTCGCGCACTTGCCAGGGCTGCGCGTGAGGCTGGCGACGACAGCGACGATTCGCTAATGGCAGCAGCCTCGGGAATCATGCAGGACAATCTGCTGCGCGTTTCGCTTGAGGTCAAGCACGCCGATGATGATGTGGCCACGAAGGCAAAAACCCTTTCGCAGATCGCAAGGGCATTTTCTGATGTTGGGCGCCTCGATATCGCCCGTCAGAAATGGCAAGAGGAATTGCAGGCCAAGGCCCAGGCGACTGCTGAAAAGGTTGAAAAGCTGGCGAAGAAAGGCGGCATGTCGGCAGCCACGGTGGATGAGATCAAGCGCTCTATTCTGGGGATTGCAGCGTGAAGAAAACAAAGAGCGTTGAGTGGTACACGCCGAAATGGGTCTTTGACGCTCTAGGACTCAGTTTTGATCTTGACCCGGCGAGTCCGCACGACTTTGAAACTGCGGTACCAGCCGAACTGAAATATACGGTATTCGATAACGGTCTAAAAAAACCTTGGAGCGGTCGCGTCTGGATGAATCCGCCGTATGGTACCGACACGGGCATATGGGTTAGACGCTTGGCCGATCATGGGGACGGAATCGCGCTAGTGTTTAGTCGCACCGATGCCAGTTGGTTTCAGGAGGCGCTGAAATCGGCAACAGCTGTACTTTTTATAGCTGGCCGCATTCAATTTGTTGCCGGACTCGAAAATCAGCATAAAAAGAGCCGCTGCGGTGCAGCTAGTGCTCTGTTTGCTTTTGGTCACGAATGCGCCATAGCCCTTCGAAATATGGCTGATCGTGGCGTATACATAGATCTCAGCGGTGACTGATGTGAAACTCCGCCCAGAAACCGTCGCCACCCCGCGCCTTAGCCCCCTGCAGGCAGATCTCGCTGGTCTGCCGGAAGACGCACCGCCGACCGCGCTGCTCAAATACCAGCAAGACTGGATCGCCGACGATTCGCCGCTGAAGATCGCCGAGAAGTCGCGCCGGATCGGTCTGACCTGGGCGGAGGCAGCCGACAACGTGCTGATCGCCTCCAGCGAGGGCGGCAGCAACGTCTTCTACATCTCCGCCACGCAGGACATGGCCATCGAGTACATCGAGGCCTGCGCCATGTGGGCGCGGCACTTCGACATGGCCGCCGAGGCCATCGAGGAAGGCATCTTCATCGACGACGACGGCCGGGAGATCAAGACCTACAAGATCGACTTTCCGAAGACTGGCAAGCGCATCGTGGCGCTCTCCAGCCGGCCGGCGAACCTACGCGGCAAGCAGGGCGTCGTGGTGATCGACGAGGCGGCCTTCGCGCCGGACCTGGAAGGCCTGCTCAAGGCCGCCATGGCCATGCTGATGTGGGGCGACAAGGTGCGCATCATCAGCACGCACAACGGCGACGACAACCCGTTCAACGAGCTGATCAACGAGGTGCGCGCCGGCAAGCGCGGCGGCAGCGTGCATCGCATTACCTTCGCCCAGGCCGTAGCCGACGGTCTGTTCCGCCGCGTCTGCCTGCGCAAGGGCGTTGCCTGGACGCAAGAGGCCGAGGATGCCTGGGTGGCGGGTGTGCGCAAGTTCTACGGCGACGACTCGGCCGAGGAGCTGGACGTAGTGCCGGCACAAAGTGGCGGCGCCTTCCTGCCGCTGGCGATGATCGAATTGCGCATGGGCGATGGCGTGCCGGTGGTTCGCGCCAAGTGGAAGCCTGATTTCAGCTTGTTGCCTGAGCCGACGCGTAATGGCGAGGTGGCTGCCTGGTGCCGCGAGGTGCTGTTGCCGATTCTCGAAGCACTGGACAAGGACCGAGCGCACGGCTTCGGCCAGGATTTCGCGCGCGTCGGCGACTTGACGGTGATGACCGTGCTGGAAGAAGGCATCGATCTGGTCTGCCGGCCTCGCCTGGTCGTCGAATTGGCCGGTTGCCCGTACAAGCAGCAGGAACAGATTCTCGACTTCATTTGCGACCGCCTACCGCGCTTCCGCAAGGGTGCGGCCGATGCAAACGGAAACGGTGGCCAGATCGCCGAGCATGCGGCCGATCGCTATGGCCACTATCGGTTTGAGCAGGTGCATCTGACCGAGAAGTTCTATATGGAACAGATGCCAAAATTCAAGGCGCACATGGAAGACGGCGATCTGGACGGCTTGCCGCGCGATGAACAATGCCGTGACGACCTGCGCGCGATCAAGAAGATCGGCGGCATTCCGAAAATCCCCAAAGCCAAGACGCAGACCGGCGACGGCCCAAAGCTGCAGCGCCACGGCGACTTTGCCATCTCGCTTTTCCTGGCCGACTGGGCAATGCACCAGGAAGCCGAGCCAGCTGCTGGTGAAAATGTTTCGCCGAACAACGCCGGTCAGTTCCAGCCGGAAACCCAGCTGTTGCAGGCGCGCCGGGCGCTGCTTTCCCGGCCGTACAGCCATTCCTTATTCAATCGCCGATAAACGAGGGCGCCATGGGCATTTACGACCGTATCAAGGAGTTTTTCTTTCCGCTGCGCGAAGCGGCCGGCGCCAGCGTCGAAGACGAAGATGAAGGCTGGCGCCGCCTGACCGGCGACAGTAATCGCGATCTGGCACCGGTCACGCAAAAACGGGCGCGCGAGATTTCCACCTGGTTGTGGCAGGCCAACCTGCTCGCCAATCGCATCATCGAACTGCCGATCGCCTTTCTGCTGGCCGATGGGGTAAAGCTCACCGCCACCGATCCGGAAGCCAAAGAGGCGCTGACGCGCTTCTGGATGGACCCGATCAACTCGATGGACCTCAAGCTGGAGAAGAAGGTGCGCGAGCTGGCCTTGTTCGGCGAGCAGTGCTACCCGGCCTTCGTCAATGAAATGTCTGGCCACGTTCGCCTCGGTTATCTCGACCCGGCACTGATCGAGACGGTGGTGGTCGATCCGGACAATCCGGAGCAGCCGATCGGCATCGTCACAGTCCGCGACAAAAAAGGTGTTGCACGGCGTTATCGGGTCATTCTGAACGGAGATGAGAGTGATCTATTCAGTCAGCGCACTCAGGAAATCCGTGCCACCTTCGCCGACGGGGACTGCTTCTATTTCTGCATCAACAGCCTGAGCAGCGGCGTGCGTGGGCGCCCCGATCTGCTGGCCAGTGCCGACTGGCTCGATGTCTACGACGATTTCATGTTCGGCGAGCAGGACCGCCTGCGCTACCTGCGCGCTTTTGTCTGGGATGTGACGCTAAAGGGAGCGAACCCCGAATCCGTCAAGGAGCGCGCCAGACAGATACAGCCGCCGGCGCCGAACTCGGTCAACGTGCACAACGACAGCGAAACCTGGACTGCCGTGACGCCCGGCCTGCAGTCGGCCGACACCTCGGAATCGGCTCGCCTGCTGCGCAACCATGTTCTTGGCGGCGCCACACTACCCGAGCACTGGTTTGGCGGCGGTGGCGACGTCAATCGCTCGACTGGCGAGAGTATGGGCGACCCAGCATTCAAGATGATGAGCATGCGCCAGCGCACGATCAAGTACATCCTGGAGACCATCGGCAATTTCGTCATTCGGCAGAAATTCAAGGCCAATCAGGTGGCCTACGATGCCGCCGAGACCACGACGATGGCCGAGGCGACCTTCCCGGAAATGATCGCTCGCGACACCACGCGTTACGCCACGGCGCTGCAGCAGGTGATCGCCGGTGCGGCCATGGCGGTGGATCGTAAATTCATTTCCTCCAAGCTGGCGGTACGGCTGATCGCCGCGATCGCCTCGCAGCTCGGCGTCGAGATCGATGCCGATGAGGCCTTGTCCGAGGCGATGATCGATGCCGGCAAGAAGGCCGAGCAGGATGTCTTCGTCGATCCGCTGGCCAAGGACGATCCTGCCGAATGAGCAAGGCTCAGGAGCGCGCCTGGCGCGAAGCGGAAAAGTTGGCCAACCAGGAGCGCTTGGCGCTGTTGGAAAGCACGCGCCGCGAGGTGTTCTCACTGCTGCAAACGGCGAAGAATCAAGTCGCTGCCACGCTGGCCAGCCAGCCAAGCGATTACCAGCATTGGCGCCTGACCGAACTGAATGCCGAAATCGACCGGCTGCTTGGAGAGATTGGTAATAATGCCGGCACGGTGCTTTCCAATGCCGCCGGTCGCGCCTGGGAGGGCGGTCAGGCCGCGCTGGACAACGCCTTCAAGGCGGCCAGTATCGATGTTTCGCTGACCGTGCTCGATACCCGGCAACTGATGGCCATGCGCACCTTCATGGTCGACCGCATCAAGAATGTTACGGTCGAAGCCGCGGCCAAGATTAAAAGCGAACTCGGCCTGGCGCTTATCGGTGGCCAGAATATCAATGAAACGATTGCCAACGTCGCCGCGCATCTGGGCGACTCGGCCACCGGCCGCGCCAAAACCATCGTCGGTACCGAACTCTCACGCGTCTGGGCAACGGCCAGCTATGAACGCGCCGTCGAGGCCGACAGCAACGGCGTCGAAATGGACAAGATTTGGCGCCGCAGCGGCAAAATCCACTCCCGCCTGGCCCACGATCTGGCTGACGGAAAGCGCATCAAGCTGTCTGAATCATTTACGATCAATGGCCACAAGCTGCGCTATCCACATGATCCCAAGGCGCCGGCATCCGAAACGGTCAATTGCGGCTGCATCGTCCTCTATCGCCCCCGTGGCCTATCAGGGACTCTGTCCGACAAGCGCCCATTCACCGCACAGGAACTGGCGCTCAATCCATACAAGGAGCAGATCGCTAGAGGCAAGTCGCTATCTGAACTGCTCGGCGGTGACAAATGAGATGGCACGTTGTCAGCTATACGCACAAGGGCTGGTTCCTGCTGTGTCCTATCTATATAGGCGACATCGATTCAGAAGCGCCATGTCTCGAAGAGCGCCTGGCAATTTTCTACCCGCTGCTCGTGCTCAGCGAGCTGCTGTTCGGTCTCGCCGTCGAGCTGATGGTCCTACTTGATCCACTCTACGAGCCGCTATTTCCAATCGTGATCACCGGCCGTCTAAGGCAGCCTATCTCCCGCGTGATAGGTGAGTGATTGACCCGATAAAATGGCCCGGCGTTTTTTTCGCCCTGCGAAAGTAATTTGCACAACTCATCCCGCCCCATTTCACCCAGTCCCACCCAGTCCCGCATTTATCCCGCACTTCCCCCAGTAAATATCTCGCTCCCCATCAACAAACCGTTACAACTTGGCGTCGGCGCAATCCCTTGCACTTGCGTTAATTGCTATACGAAACACTATTTTGGAACCGATAGCATGTCCGCTCGCACCACCCTGACCCGCCTCCTGATCGCTGCCAGCTTGATCGGCAGCCTGGGAGCCTGCGCCATCGCTCCGGCGCCTCCGGGGTACTATCGGAGCGGGCCGCCGGTCGTGGTCGAAACCTATCCGACCTATCGCGCCTACGGCCAGCCCTATGGCTATTATGAATACGAACGCCGCCCGTATTACGGTGGCTACGACCGTGGCTACTATCGCGACGATCACCGCCGCCAGGAAACTATCCGGATTCCGTCACCGCTCGAAGTCCATCGGGACGTCCGGCGCAGCCTGGGGCTACCGCGCCTGCCCGGGATGCCCTGATCAGCGGCCGCCCTTGGGTGGGACCAGGATCGACTCGACCCCCAGTTCCTTGAGCTTGGCCTGTGCCGCTTCAGCTTCCTGACGAGTGCGGAAGGGGCCGACCTGAACGCGGGTTTCCAGCGTCGATGGCACTCCGCTGAGCGTCAGCTTGGCGTGAATTTCCTCCGCCCGCTGGATATTGGTGAAGACGCCTGCCTGCAGCACGAAGCCGGAGAACAGACGCAGCGGATTAGGCGGCTGCACCGGCTGAACGGGCTGCACCGGCTGGGTCGATTTGGTTTCCGCCACGCGCGCACTCGGCTTGACCGGCACCGCGGCTTCCTTCGCTTCGCTCGGCTGTACAGCCGCCGGGGCAGGTAGCTTGGTTGCCGGAGCTGTTTCCGGCGCCGTCGTCACCTCCGGCACGGGCTTGGTTGGACGCGCGGGCACAGCGGCAGCCGGGGTTTTGCCGACCGGTGCAGCAGCGGCCGGTTTCTCCGGCATCACTTCCGGTTTCGCTTCGACCACTGGCGGCGGGGGCACTTCTGCCTTTGCCGGCTCAATCGGCTCGGCCTTTTCGGGCGGCGGCGGTTCGGGCGGATTGTCGGCCGGCAATACCGGCTTGGAGACTTCCTTTTTCGGCGCCACCGGCACGGGTTGGCTGAAGACCGGCGCTTCGCTCTCGTCGGGCGCCGAAGCGAGGTAATCGAAGAAAGCGAGAATGCCGAGCAGCACGGCGACCAGGCCGCCGGCCACAGCCAGACGGGCAATCAGCTTGTTGCGTATTTCGGCGTTATCGTTCTTTTCCGTGCTTTCTTCTTGTGCCATACCCCTCACCGTTCCTGACTCTTGGTCAACGCAACGACCAATTCGGCTTCCGCGCGAGCGATACCGCAGCGCTCGGCAATCGCGGCCGGATCATAACCGGCCTGGGCCAGCTGCATCGCGTCGCCATAGATCGGCGATACGGATTGCGTCGCCCGCAAATGGGACATCTCCTGCTGCATGTCATTGCGCAAGGCGGCCAATTCGCCGCGCAGTGCATCCACCTCGTCGCGCAGGATGGCTATTTCCTGCTCCAGGCCACTTCGCAGCAGGTCGTCGGCCATGCCGGCCGGCGCCTCTTCCCAGGCTGCCGCCGCTTGGCGCCGCGCAGCATCCGACAATCTGACAGCAGCCCCCTCGTTCTCTTCGAAGTCTTGCTCACTCCCCAGCGAAGGGGCGACCGGCTCACCCGCGCCGCCCGCCTTCGCCGCTTTCTGGGCACGCAGACGGCGCATGCGCCAGAGAACAATGGCCATGTACAGCGCGACCAGGACGATCAGCGCGATGACTGCCTCGCGCAGACCGAGCGCGATGCCGGCGATCTCGAAGGAAGTCAGGCTGACCGCCACCGGTAATTAGAACCCGACCGAATACTGCGCACCGAGCAGATGGGCGCCGTTTTCGTAGTGGCCGCGCAGATTCGTGCCGTTCTTGCTCTGGTTCACGCTGGCATCCTTGACGTACAGGTAGCTGTAGCCGAGGTCGAAGCGGCCGTAGGCACCGGCATTCCACTGCCCACCCAGCGAAAACCAGACGCGATCGTTATCAGGCACGCGCGCCGAGCGGTCGTCATTGCTGACCGGTGTGCGGTCGTAGGCAATACCGAACTTCAGCTTGACCGAATCGGTCGCCTTGTAGGCCGCGCCCCAGGCGAGACGCCAGGAGTTGTCGTAATTGAAGGTTTCGCTGGTGATCAGTGCGCCGGTCGCCTGGCTGTACACGTTCAGCGCCTTCAGCGTATTCCAGCGGGTGTAAGACAGATCACCCATCGCCTCCCAGCGGTCGGAAACCTGCTGCCAAACCGACAGGATGAAGGTATCGGGCAGCTTCACATCGGCATTGATCGGCGTCGTGTCGTTGAGCTTGCCTTCGAGGTGATACTTCATCGCCGAGCGATAGGAAACGCCAACACGCATGGCCGGCGACAGGGTGAACAGGGCCCCGGCATTCCAGCCGATGGCCGAATCGTCACCCTTCAGCTTGGCCAGCGAGTTGGTCAGTTCGGCGTTGAGGGTCTGGTAATTGATGCCGGCGCCCAGGGAAACCTTGTCGCTCAGGCGATAGGACACTGACGGGTTGTAGTTGACGGTACGGAGTTCCGACTTGACCGCCTGCCGGGCACCGATCCAGTTGGTGTTGTCGTACTCGGTTGCCAGCCCGAAAGGCGAGGAAATGCCCAGCCCCAGGTTCCAGTTTGGTGCGACCTGCCAGGAGAAGTAGGCATTCGGCACGCCATGCCAGCCACCGGCATCGCCGCCGTTGCCACCGTTACCGGTCGCTCCGGTGGAGCCCTCGTTGTGGAATTCGTAGCTCGGACCGATGGCGGCAACGCCCACGGAAACCTGAATGCCGTTCAGTTGGCTCATCCCGGCCGGGTTGTAGAAGATGGTACTGGCGTTGTCGGCAACGGCGGCCGAACCGGCGTAGGCCGTGCCCATGCCACTCGCGTTCTGCTCCCAAAGCTGAAAGGCGGCGGCCGATGCGCTTCCGGTAAAGGCCAGCGCAAGCAGGGCCGGCACGGTACGTAGCGTCATTTTGTTCATTGCTTCGCTCCCTCGAAGGCGGGCTGATAGATTAACTGGCGGATTTTATTCTATTTCCGCGGCATTTTCGGGCGGAACTTCACGCTTGTTGCCAGCGGCATCGATCGCCACGTAGGTCAACTCGGCCTCGGTTACCTTCACGGTGATCGGTGCAGCGTGGTTGCGTTCGGCAAACACCTCGACCTTGACGGTGATCGACGTATTGCCGACGCGAACGATGTCAGCGTAAAAACTGACCACGTCGCCGACCGAGATGGCCTGCTTGAACTGGAAGGAATTGACCGAAACGGTCGCCACGCGGCCACGCGCCCGGCGCATGGCGGGAATGGCGCCTGCCACGTCGACCTGGGCCATGACCCAGCCGCCGAAAACGTCGCCATTCTGGTTGAGATCGGCCGGCATGGGCACGACGCGCAAGGTGCAATGCTTGTTGGGGAGGCTGCTGCGGTGCACGGTCATATTTGGGCAAAAAATGTAAACAGCCCCGATTTTCCCGGAAAGCCGGCGCTTTTCATATACTGCCGGACAAACGACTCTCGCCTCACACATCCCCATGCGTCGCACTTCCGCCCTGCCCAAGCCGCCCGTCGGCACCGCCCTGCCAGAGACCCACAGTTGGCTGACCCTGCGCACTCTCTTCCCCTATCTGTGGCGCTATCGCGGCCGCGTCGTGGCGGCGATGGCCTGCCTGATCTCGGCCAAGCTGGCCAACGTCGGCGTGCCGATGATCTTCAAGGAGATGATCGATGGGCTGTCGACCGGTGAGCAGATCCTGGCCTTGCCGATCCTGCTGCTGGTGCTCTACGGCTTTTTCCGCTTCTCCACTTCGCTGTTCACCGAGCTGCGTGAAATCCTCTTTGCCCGGGTAACGCAACGTGCTGTCCGCCAAGTTTCGCTCGAAGTCTTCCGCCACCTGCACGCCCTGTCGCTGCGCTTCCACCTCGAGCGGCAGACCGGCGGCATCTCGCGCGACATCGAACGCGGCAGCCGTTCGATTTCCAGCCTGATTTCCTACACCCTCTATTCCATCCTGCCGACCTTGGTCGAGATCGGGCTGGTTCTGGGCATCTTGTTTGTCAAATACGACGTCGGTTTCGTCATCATCACCGCCGTCTCGCTGTTCGCCTACATCGTGTTCACGGTGAAGGTCAGCAACTGGCGGATCGACATCCGGCGCGCCGTCAACGAGAACGACTCGGCGGCCAATTCGCGGGCCATCGATAGCCTGCTCAACTACGAAACGGTCAAGTATTTCAACAACGAGGAGTGGGAAGCCCGCCGCTACGACGAGCAGCTGGTGAAATGGGAGGAAGCCGCCACCCACAGCCAGAAGACCCTCGCCTTCCTGAACCTTGGGCAACAGGCCATCATCGCCTTGGGCGTCACTGCCATGATGTGGCGTGCCGCGCAGGGCGTCGTTTCCGGCACGATGACCATCGGCGATCTGGTGCTGGTCAATGCCTTCCTGATCCAGCTCTACCTGCCGCTCAATTTCCTCGGCATCGTCTATCGCGAGATTCGCCAGGCCATGACCGACATCGAGCGCATGTTCAATCTGCTCAAGGAAAACCGCGAAATTGCCGACGCGCCGGATGCCCGCGAGCTGCCATGCGGTCCGCTGCAAGTCAATTTCGACAATGTCAGCTTCGCCTACGAAGCCAATCGCCCCATTCTCAAGGGCGTCAGTTTCGCCATCCCACCCGGCAAGACCCTGGCGGTGGTCGGTCACTCGGGCGCCGGCAAGTCGACGCTGTCGCGGCTGCTCTACCGTTTCTACGACGTCAGCGGCGGCGCCATCCGGATCAACGGCCACGATCTGCGCAGCCTGCGCCAGAACAGCCTGCGCAGCGCCATCGGCATCGTGCCGCAGGACACCGTGCTGTTCAACGACAGCATCTTCTACAACATCAACTACGGCCGGCCCGAGGCGACACGCGACGAAGTCATCGCCGCCGCCCGTGCTGCCCAATTGCACGATTTCATCGAATCGCTGCCGGAGAAGTACGACACCAAGGTCGGTGAGCGTGGTCTCAAATTGTCCGGCGGCGAGAAGCAGCGCGTCGCCATCGCCCGCGCCCTGCTCAAAAACCCGCCCATCCTGATTTTCGACGAGGCCACCTCAGCCCTCGACTCCGCCACCGAACGTGCCATCCAGACCCAACTGGAACAGGTTGCCCTCGGCCATACCACCTTGATCATCGCCCACCGCCTGTCGACGGTCATGCTGGCCGACGAGATTTTGGTCATGCGCGAAGGTGAGGTGGTCGAACGCGGCAGCCATAGTGCGCTGCTCGCCGCCAACGGCCAGTATGCCCAGATGTGGACCTTGCAGCAGCAGGAGGCTCTCGATCATCCGGCGTCGACTTGAGCGGCTCAACCGACATGGCGAGCGCTCTTGGCGCCTCGGGTAGGCCAGCATTCGCGCCGCGAATCGGATCGTTCGCGGTCGCCACACCATGGTAGGATTGAGCCCGAACTAAATTGAGGCGGAGAGGCGAATGCATCGTCGACTTCCCCCGCGATCCACACACAGGAAAAAACGCAGAGATGAGCAAGCGTCAGGTATTGCTGGTTGATGATGAGGCCATCAACCTGGAAATCCTGCAGGACTATTTTGCGGACGAAGAGTCGCTGGCTACGGTCGCCGCCGATGGCGGTGAGCGTGCATGGCAATTGCTGCTGAATCCCGCTAACGATTTCAAGCTGATCTTGCTCGACCGGATGATGCCCGGCGTCGATGGACTTACGCTACTGCGTCGAATCAAAAACGATGCCCGCTTCGCCAAGATTCCGGTCATCCTGCAAACCGCAGCGGATTCTGCGGAGGCAATCCGCGAAGGGCTGGAAGCCGGTGCCTATTACTATCTGACCAAGCCCTACCGACGGGACAAACTGATCGCCATCGTTCACGCCGCGCTGGCCGACTCGGAGGAACGCTCCAAGCTCGGCCAGAAACTCGCCGAACACATCAGTTGCCTGGGGCTCATGAACCGCGCCGAATTCGCCATCCGTAGCCTCGACGAAGCCAGCCAATTGGCCGCTTTCGTCGCTCAGGCTTGCCCCAATCCGGAGACGGCTGCAATGGGGCTTTCCGAATTGCTGATCAACGCTATCGAGCACGGCAATCTCGGACTTTCCTACAAAGAGAAAATGCAACTCAAACAGCAGGACAACTGGCACGAAGAGATTCGCCGTCGTAGCGCATTGCCGGAAAATCAGGGAAAACTGGTTCGATTGAGTTTCGAACGTAGCCATTCGGGGATTACCTTCAGGATTTCTGATCAAGGCAAGGGATTTTCCTGGCAAGACTTTCTGGAGTTCGACCCGAGTCGGGCATTCGATCCCAATGGACGGGGAATCGCCTTGGCCAAGATGCTGAGTTTCAGCAATATCCGTTATGAGGAGTCCGGCAGCGTGGCGGTTGCCCGTATCGACTTCGCCGTCACCGAGGCTTGCGCAGCATGACGAGGGCCATGAAATCGATGAAGGTGCTGGCGGTCGACGACAATCGTACCAACCTGCACATCCTGCAGGTGTTCCTCAAGAAGCTCGGGCACGACGTGGTTCTTGCCGAAAACGGGGAAGAGGCTGTCAAACGCTTCGAGGCCGATCAACCCGACCTGATCCTGCTCGACATCATGATGCCCGTGATGGACGGTTTCGAAGCTGCCCGACGAATCAAGGCAATGAACCGCGAGCGGTGGACGCCGATCATTTTCCTGTCGGCACTCAATCGCGACGAGAATCTGGTTGAGGGTCTCGATGCCGGCGCCGACGACTACCTGACGAAGCCGATCAATTTCATCGTTCTGGAAGCCAAGTTGCGTTCGATGCAGCGCTCCTTGGCCATGCAGCAGGCCTCGATCGACTCCTTGCGCCGGGTACAGACGATCTCCGACAACGTTCTGGATGCGATCGTGACGACCGACGATCACGGTGCGATCGTTTCGACCAACCTCTCTGCCGAGCGTATTTTCGGCTGGGCGGCAAACGACATGGCCGGGCGGCAGGTTGCGATGTTACTCCCGGCCGACAGCCCGATCGGTGAAGGTTCTATTTTCGGCTTGCGTGAAAACGACAGCTGCGGTGCACTGGGCCAGGAGCGAGAAATTGAGGCCTTGCGCAAGGATGGTCGTCGCTTCCACGCGACGGTTTCCCTGAGCCAGGTCGTGCTGGATGGACAGCGCATGCACATTGCGGTGATCCGCGACATTTCCGAACGCAAGGCGGCAGAACAGAAGCTCCAGGAAAACGCCGAGCAATTGCAGGCCTATTACGAACATACCCAGAGCGAGCAACAGTTGGCCATGCGCCTGATGGAGAAACAACTCCATCGCAGCGGCCTGAAGGACAGTTGCCTGCATTACTCGGTCATCCCGGCCGAGAATTTCAGCGGTGACATCGTCGCCGCTGCCCGCTCGCCGGAAGGGCGCTTCTACGCTCTGCTCGCCGACGCCACCGGACACGGTTTGACTGCTGCCATCAGTGTTCTGCCCGTTTTGGCGCTGTTCTACCGCATGACCAAACTCAACCGCAGTGTGCGCGAGATCATTCTCGGGCTTAACCAGCAGCTGCGTGAATCGATGCCGATCGGCCGCTTCGTCGCCGCTACCCTAGTCTGCCTGGACGAAGTCGTGCATCGCGGTGAAATATGGGTTGGCGGGACGCCGGAAACCTTCCTCGTCAATGAGGATGGCTCGGTAGCGCGAACTTTTGTCTCCAACTATCTGCCGCTCGGCATTCTCGACAACAAGGAACTCGACGCGGCACCGGAAACCTTCTTCTGGCTCAACAACAGCCAATTGATCCTATGCTCGGACGGCTTGTTGGAGGCCGAGAACTCGGCCGGTCAGCAGTTCAGCGTCGCTGGTCTGATTGCAGCCGCCGGGGCATCGTCGCCGACCGATCGTTTCGAGAAAATTCAGGAAGCGCTCACCACTCATCTCGGCGACAACCTGGCCTCCGACGATGTGTCATTGATGATCATCGATTGCCCATAGGGCCTCGGCACTGCTCTTAACGGCACGTACCAAAACAAAAAGGCCGGGAATTCCCGGCCTTTTCATTGCTGCGAATAAATTGCTTTATTCGGCGGCGCTTTCTTCAATCTCAACAGCTTCGGTCGGTTCCGGACGATCAAGCAACTCGACGAAGGCCATCGGAGCGTTATCGCCGACGCGGAAACCGCACTTCAGGATACGCAGATAGCCACCCGGACGGGTTGCGTAACGCGGGCCGATTTCGGCGAACAGCTTGACGACAATCTCGCGATCGCGCAGGCGGTCAAAAGCCAGACGCTTGTTAGCCAGGGTCGGGGTCTTGCCGAGGGTGATCATCGGCTCGACAACGCGACGCAGTTCCTTGGCCTTCGGCAAGGTGGTCTTGATCGCTTCGTGACGGAGCAGCGAAACGGTCATGTTGCGCAGCATGGCCAGACGATGGCTGCTGGTGCGGTTGAGTTTACGAAGTCCATTGCGGTGACGCATGGTTAATCCTTTCTATATTCTGCAGGCGTCCCTTGACTACCCGGATCGGGAAAAGGCTTACGCCTTTTCCAGACCGGCGGGCGGCCAATTTTCCAGTTTCATGCCGAGGGTCAAGCCACGTGCGGCGAGCACTTCCTTGATCTCGTTCAGCGACTTGCGACCCAGGTTCGGGGTCTTGAGAAGTTCGTTCTCGGTACGCTGGATCAGATCGCCGATGTAGTAGATGTTCTCGGCCTTCAGGCAGTTCGCGGAACGAACCGTCAGTTCCAGATCATCGACCGGGCGCAGGAGCACCGGATCGACCTGGGCCGGCTTGGAAGCCTCGGCAACAGGTGCCGTGCCTTCCAAGTCAGCGAAGACAGAGAGCTGCTCCATCAGCACGCGAGCGGCGTAACGAATCGCTTCCTCCGGCTCGACTACGCCATTGGTTTCGATGTCGACGATCAACTTATCCAGATCGGTGCGCTGTTCGACGCGAGCATTCTCGACGGCGTAGGCAACACGGCGAATCGGGCTGAACGAGGCATCCAGGACCAGCTTGCCGATGGTCTTGGCATCGCCGAGGTTGCGCACGTTACCCGGAACGTAACCACGGCCCTTTTCGACCTTGATTTCCATTGCCAGTTTGCCACCGGTAGACAGGTTGGCGATCACGTGTTCAGGATTGATGATTTCGACGTCGTGCGGCAACTCGATGTCACCAGCACGGACGGCACCTTCGCCTTCCTTGACCAGTTTCAGGTTGACCACATCGCGGTTGTGCAGCTTGAATACGATACCCTTGAGGTTGAGAAGGATGTCGACGACATCCTCCTGTACGCCGTCAACGGTAGAGTACTCGTGCAACACGCCGTCGATCGAAACTTCGGTCGGTGCGTAACCCGGCATCGAAGACAACAGAATGCGGCGCAGCGCATTGCCCAGGGTGTGACCGTAACCGCGTTCAAACGGCTCCATGACAACCTTGGCTTGCACCGGGGAGACGCTCTGAACGTCGATGATGCGGGGTTTGAGTAGTCCACTGCTTTGCATGGGCTTAGATTCCTCTGCTCAGTGCTTACTTCGAATAAAGTTCGATGACCAGACCTTCGTTCAGGGTCGGCGACAGTTCGGAACGTTGCGGCATTGCCTTGAACGTACCCTTGCCTTCCTTGACGTCGACGGAAATCCACTCCGGGAAACCGCGCGATTCAGCTGCTTCGAGAGCGGCCTTGCAACGCAGGGAAGCACGAGCACGCTCAGTCAGTTGCACCACGTCGCCCGGCTTGACCAGGTAGGACGGGATGTTGACGCGCTTGCCGTTAACCAGAACGCCGTTGTGACGGACGACCTGACGGGACTCGGTGCGCGAGGCGCCGAAACCCATACGGTAGGCCACGGAGTCCAGGCGGGCTTCCAGCAGCTGCAGCAGGTTTTCACCGGTCTGGCCCTTACGGCGCTCAGCTTCGGCGAAGGTCTTGCGGAACTGGCCTTCAAGCACACCGTAGACACGACGGATTTTCTGCTTGGCACGCAGGTGAACGCCGTAGTCGGAGAGACGGGCGCCAGACTTCTGGCCGTGCTGACCAGGGGCGTACGAGCGACGTTCAATGGCGCACTTGTCGGTGTAGCACTTTTCGCCCTTCAGGAAGAGCTTCTCGCCTTCGCGGCGGCACTGACGGCATTTCGGATCGAGATTACGAGCCACTTGTCTTTCTCCTTAGATACGGCGCTTCTTCGGCGGACGGCAGCCGTTATGCGGCACCGGCGTCACGTCGGAAATAGCGCTGATCTTGATACCCAGCGCATTGAGCGCACGGACCGACGATTCGCGACCCGGGCCAGGACCCTTGATGCGAACTTCGAGGTTCTTGATGCCACATTCCTGGGCGGCCTTACCGGCAGCTTCAGCAGCGACCTGGGCAGCGAACGGGGTGGACTTACGCGAACCGCGGAAGCCGGCGCCACCGGAGGTTGCCCACGACAGGGCATTGCCCATACGGTCGGTAATGGTAATGATGGTGTTGTTGAACGAAGCGTGAATGTGGGCGATGCCCTCGGCAACGTTCTTCTTGACCTTCTTGCGAACTTTGGTAGCAGTCTTAGCCATGTTCAGTTCCTATTACTTCTTGCCAGCGATGGCCTTGCGCGGACCCTTACGGGTACGAGCGTTGGTACGGGTGCGCTGGCCACGGCAGGGCAAGCCCTTGCGGTGACGCAGGCCACGGTAGCAACCGAGGTCCATCAGACGCTTGATGTTCATGGTGACTTCACGACGCAGGTCACCTTCAACGGTGAACTTGCCGACTTCGTCACGCAAGCGATCCATCTCTGCATCGGACAGATCTTTCATTTTGGTGGTACGACCAACACCGGCCGCATCGCAGATTTTCTGCGCGCGGGTACGGCCGATGCCGAAAATCGCGGTCAAAGCGATTTCAGCATGCTGATGGTTCGGAATGTTTACCCCTGCAATACGGGCCATTGAATCACTCCAATATGTCGAAAATTAACGTATGCCGATTCGACAGGGGATTAACCCTGGCGCTGCTTGTGACGCGGATCCTTGCAAATGATGCGCACGACACCCTTGCGACGGATCACCTTGCAATTGCGGCAAACGCGCTTCACTGAAGGTTGCACTTTCATGTTTCACTCCTCGTCTGCGAGAGCTTGGAAGCAGCCGTGATTCCTTGCCCTGCGGTTTATTGCGTAGAGAACTTGTTACTTGGCGCGGAAAACGATCCGCGCTTTCGTTAAATCGTATGGGGTCAACTGCACGGTTACCTTGTCACCTGGGAGGATGCGGATGTAGTGCATACGCATCTTGCCGGAGATGAAGCCGTGCACGATGTGCCCGTTTTCCAGTTTGACCTTGAAGGTCGCATTCGGGAGGTTCTCAACAACCTCCCCCTGCATTTCGATGTAATCTTCTTTCGCCATGAGTACTTACTTGATCATCGGCGAACCTTTGAAGTTCGCTTTCTTCAACAGGCTCTCATACTGATGGGACATCACGTAGGCTTGCACCTGAGCCATGAAATCCATCGTCACGACGACGATAATCAGCAGGGACGTACCACCGAAGTAGAACGGGACGTTCCACTTCAAAATCAGGAACTCTGGCAGCAGACAGACTAGCGTGATGTAGGCTGCGCCAATCAAGGTCAAGCGCATCAAAATTTTGTCGATGTAGCGAGCGGTCTGCTCACCCGGACGAATACCCGGCACGAAAGCTCCGCTCTTCTTCAGATTATCGGCAGTCTCTTTAGAATTGAAGACGAGTGCGGTATAGAAGAAGCAGAAGAAGACGATGGCCGCGGCGTACAGCATCACGTAGATAGGCTGGCCCGGGGAAAGGGTTGCAGCGATATCCTTCAACCAGCGCATGGAATCGCTGGAGCCGAACCAACCGGCAACGGTTGCTGGGAAGAGGATGATCGACGACGCGAAGATCGGCGGGATAACGCCAGACATATTCAGCTTGAGGGGCAGATGCGAACTCTGCCCGCCGTAAACCTTGTTACCAACCTGGCGCTTGGCGTAATTCACCAAGATCTTGCGTTGGCCGCGTTCGACGAATACCACGAATGCAGTGACCAGCACAACCAACACACAAATAAAGAGTGCCGACAGCGGGTGCATGGCGCCGGTGCGAACCAGTTCGAACAACCCCCCAATGGCATTGGGCAAGCCCGCTGCAATACCACCGAAGATGATGATCGAGATACCGTTACCCAGACCACGTTCAGTAATCTGCTCACCAAGCCACATCAAGAACATCGTTCCGGTCAGCAGCGTAGTGACCGTCGTCAGACGGAAAACGAATCCTGGGTCAGCAACCAAACCGGGTTGCGCCTCCAATGCGACGGCAATCCCCAGCCCCTGGAACAGAGCCAGGAACACGGTGCCGTAGCGCGTGTACTGCGTAATCTTGCGACGGCCGGCCTCACCTTCCTTCTTGAGTGCCTCAAGCTGCGGGCTGGCTACGCTCATCAACTGCATGATGATCGATGCCGAGATATACGGCATGATCCCCAATGCAAAAATCGTAAAACGCGAAAGAGCACCACCTGAGAACATGTTGAACATGCCCAGGATGCCGCCCTTTTGCGAATTGAACAGATCGGCCAGAACGTTGGGATCGATACCCGGCACCGGAATGTGAGCACCGATACGATAGACGATCAGTGCTCCGAGCAGGAACCACAGACGGCGCTTAAGATCGCCGAATTTGCCACCCTTGCCAACGGTATTGGGATTTGCAGCCAACGTTCTAACCTTTCTCGATTACTCGGCGACAGAACCGCCGGCAGCCTCGATGGCTGCCTTTGCGCCCTTGGTCGCACCAACGCCCTTCAGAACAACCTTACGGGAGATCGCGCCGGACAGGATTACCTTGGCAGACAAGGCGTCACCCGGAACGATTCCGGCAGCTTGCAATGCCAGCAGATCGATTTCATCGACCGGCAGACGATCCAAGTCAGTCAGGCGAACTTCGTAGTTACGAGCACGAGTCAGGGAATTGAAACCGCGCTTCGGCAGACGGCGTTGCAACGGCATTTGACCGCCTTCAAAGCCCACCTTGTGGAAGCCGCCGGAACGGGATTTCTGACCCTTGTGGCCACGACCGCAGGTCTTGCCAAGGCCGGAACCGATACCGCGACCGACGCGCTTGGCCGCCTTCTTGGAGCCTTCACCCGGCTTGATGGTATTCAAACGCATGGTTTAACCCTCAACCTTAACGAGATACTGAACTTTCTGGATCATGCCGCGAACAGCCGGAGTATCCAGCAGTTCAGCAGAGCTGTTCAGTTTGCGCAGACCCAAGCCGCGCACGGTGGCGCGATGATCCTGCTTGGTACCGATGACACTCTTAACCAGCGTCACTTTGATCTTCTTGTCAGACATGCTCTTACCCCAGGATCTGATCAACCGAGAGGCCACGCTTGGCAGCGATCTCAGCCGGAGTGCAAACCTTGGACAGACCGTCGATGGTCGCACGCACGATGTTGTAGGGATTGGTCGAGCCGTGAGCCTTGGCAACCACGTTGGTCACGCCGACAACTTCGAAGACAGCACGCATAGCGCCGCCAGCGATGATGCCCGTACCTTCCGGAGCCGGCTGAATCATCACGGTAGTTGCACCATGACGGCCCATAACGGTGTGGTGCACCGTACCGTTCCTCAGGCTGACCTTGGCCATCTTGCGGCGAGCCTCTTCCATTGCCTTCTGGACAGCAACCGGCACCTCGCGGGACTTGCCCTTGCCCATGCCGATGCCACCATCACCATCGCCTACCACGGTCAGTGCAGCAAAGCCGAGAATCCGGCCGCCCTTCACCACCTTGGTGACGCGGTTGACCGCAACCATCTTTTCGCGCAAACCGTCGTCGCGCTCTTCAGCCTGTTGCGGCTTCTTGTTTCTTTCAGGTTTAGCCATTTCTTAACCTCGTCCTTTCGCCGTCGGTTAGAACTTCAGGCCGCTTTCACGCGCAGCTTCAGCAAGCGCCTGAACACGACCGTGGTACTGGAGACCGGAACGATCAAAAGCCACCTGCTCGACACCGGCGGCTTTAGCGCGCTCGGCGATCAGCTTGCCGATAGCGGCAGCAGCGGCCTTGTTGCCACCGTTTGCAACGGTGCCGCGAACATCCTTGTCCAGAGTGGAAGCCGAAGCCAGAACCTTACCGCCGCAAGGCGAAATGATCTGGGCGTAAATGTGGCAATTCGTACGATTAACGCACAGCCGCACGGCCTTGAGCTCGGCGATTTTGGCCCGGGTTTTGCGGGCACGACGCAAACGCGCTTCTTTCTTGTTAAACATATGCCACCTTTACTTCTTCTTGGTTTCCTTGATAACCACCACTTCGTCGGCATAGCGAACGCCCTTACCCTTATAGGGCTCCGGCTTGCGATATGCACGAATTTCGGCAGCCACCTGGCCGACTTGCTGCTTGTCGGCACCCTTGACGACGATTTCCGTCTGGGTCGGACATTCGACCTTCACGCCAGCTGGCATCTTGTGCGCAACCGGATGAGAAAAGCCGAGGGTCAGGTTCAAGGTGTCGCCAGCGGCTTGGGCACGATAGCCCACGCCAACCAACTGCAGCTTCTTTTCAAAGCCCTTGGAGACACCAGTCACCATGTTGTTAAGGTTGGCGCGCATCGTCCCCCACATTGCAGCGGCGTTCGCAGCACCATCAACCTTCGAGACCGAGATGTTCTGACCTTCCACAGCCACCAGGACAGCCGGATGAGCGGCGGTCTTCAGGGTCCCCAGGGGGCCCTTGATGGTGATCTGATCTGCGACGGTGATTTCAACACCGGCCGGCAGAACGATAGGATTCTTACCAATACGAGACATCTTCGTTCGCTCCTTAGGCCACGATGCACAGAACTTCGCCGCCAACATTGTTGGCACGAGCCTTGCGGTCGGTCATAACACCCTTCGGCGTCGAAACGATGGCCACACCCAGACCGTTCATGACACGCGGAATGTCTTCACTGGCCTTGTAAATACGCAGGCCGGGCTTGGAAACACGTTCGATGCGCTCGATAACCGGACGACCGGCATAGTACTTCAGCGCGATATCGAGCGTAGCTTTGCCGTCAGCTTGACGAACTGCGAAGTTGTCGACGTAACCCTCATCCTTCAGAACGGTAGCGATTGCAACCTTCAGTTTGGACGACGGCATGGAGACAGACGCCTTTTCGGCGAGCTGGGCGTTGCGGATGCGAGTCAGCATGTCCGCGATCGGATCGCTCATAGCCATTTCTGTATCTCCTATTACCAGCTGGCCTTAACAACACCCGGAATTTCGCCGTTGAAGGCGAGCTCACGGATCTTGTTGCGGCACAGACCAAATTTGCGGAAAACACCACGCGGACGACCGGTCAGCTGGCAGCGATTGCGCAGACGAGACGGGCTGGAATTGCGCGGCAGAGCCTGCAGCTTCAAACGAGCTTCGTAACGCTCCTCGTCAGACAGGCTAGCGTCGTTGATGATCGCCTCAAGGGCAGCACGCTTCTTTGCATACTGAGCCACCAGCTTGCGGCGCTTCTCTTCACGGTTGATCAGAGCAAGTTTTGCCATGATTGCCTCAATTCTTGAACGGGAACTTGAACGCGGAGAGCAGAGCCTTGGCTTCTGCGTCGTTCTTCGCGGTCGTAGTGATGCTGATGTTCATACCACGGAGAGCATCGATCTTGTCGTACTCAATTTCCGGGAAGATGATCTGCTCTTTGACACCCATGTTGTAGTTACCCTGGCCATCGAAACCCTTGCCGGAGATACCACGGAAGTCACGAACACGCGGCAGCGCAATGGTGATCAAACGATCGAGGAACTCGAACATGCGCGGACCGCGCAAGGTAACCATGCAACCAATCGGGTAGCCGTCACGAATCTTGAAGCCAGCGATGGACTTGCGAGCCTTCGTAGTAACAACCTTTTGACCGGCAATCTTCTGCATGTCACCAACGGCGTTCTCGAGAACCTTCTTGTCAGCGACGGCCTCACCAACACCCATATTCAGAGTGATCTTGGTGATGCGCGGAACTTCCATCACGGACTTGTAGCCAAACTGCTTCGTCAGTTCGGTGACAACATTGTCTTTGTAAAACTGTTGCAAACGCGCCATGACTACCCCTTATGCGTTCACCAGCTCGCCGTTCGACTTGAACACGCGAACCTTGCGACCATCTTCCAGGGACTTGAAGCCGACACGATCAGCCTTCTTGGTCGCCGGATTGAACAGCGCAACATTGGAGATATGGATCGGCATGTCTTTTTCAACGATGCCACCAGCCACGCCCTTGATCGGGTTCGGCTTGACGTGCTTTTTCGCACGATTCACACCCTCGACCACAACGCGCTGCTCATCGACGCGAGCCAGCACAACACCGCGCTTACCCTTGTCCTTACCGGTAATGACAACGACTTCGTCACCCTTACGAATCTTTTCCATCTCGCCTCCTTACAGAACTTCCGGAGCCAGCGACACGATCTTCATGAAGCGCTCGGTACGCAGTTCGCGGGTCACCGGGCCAAAGATGCGCGTGCCAATCGGCTCGAGCTTGCCATTGAGAAGGACGGCGGCATTGCCATCGAAACGCACCAAGGAACCATCCGGACGACGCACACCCTTAGCGGTACGAACGACAACAGCGTTGTACACATCGCCCTTCTTGACGCGACCACGCGGCGCAGCATCCTTGATGCTGACCTTGATGATGTCGCCAATGCCGGCGTAACGGCGCTTGGATCCACCGAGGACCTTGATACACATTACCGAACGCGCACCGGTGTTATCGGCGACGTCCAGAATCGTCTGCATCTGAATCATTTAAATAAACTCCAACTTAATCCGCCAAAGCGGTCAGTCTTGGAACCCGTACGGGTCGAAACATCTTCGCAGCACGCACGAACGGCACGCCGCAAAAAAAGAAGCCGGATTATACCGGCTTCTTTTCAATCAATGCAAGCACTTTTTCTTGTCAAACGACAATGGCCTTTTCCAGAACCGTGGTCACAGCCCAAGCCTTCGTACGAGAGACCGGACGGGTCTCAACGATTTCAACCAGGTCACCCGCCTTGGCGGTGTTACCTTCGTTGTGGGCGTGATACTTCTTGGAACGAACCATCACCTTGCCGTACATCGGGTGCTTGACCTTACGTTCGACCAGGACGGTGACGGTCTTGTCCATCTTGTCGCTGACCACGCGACCGATCAGCGTGCGCTTGATAGTGGTGGTTTCGCTCATTGCTGCACCGCCTTTTCACGAATGAGGGTGCGAACACGCGCAATGTCGCGACGCACCTTGGAGATTTGGCTGGTATTGGACAGCTGTTGCGTAGCCAGTTGCATACGCAGGCCGAATTGGGCCTTCAGCAGGTCCAGCAGTTCCTTGTTGAGCTCGTCCACGCTCTTGGTTCTCAGTTCACTAGCTTTCATGATTACCCCAGATGACGAGTCACAAAGGTGGTGGAAATCGGCAACTTGGCGGCCGCCAGGGCAAACGCCTCGCGAGCCAGAGCCTCATTCACACCATCCATTTCGTACAGGACTTTGCCCGGCTGGATTTCGGCAACCCAGTACTCCGGATTACCCTTACCGTTACCCATACGCACTTCGGCCGGCTTCTTGGAAATCGGCTTGTCCGGGAAAATACGGATCCAGATACGGCCGCCACGCTTGATGTGACGAGTCATGGCACGACGAGCGGCCTCAATCTGACGCGCAGTCAGACGACCACGCCCGGTTGCCTTCAAGCCCCACTCACCGAAGGAGACTTTGGTACCACGAGTGGCTAAGCCCTCGTTACGACCTTTGTGCTCCTTGCGGAATTTGCGACGATTAGGTTGCAGCATATTAAGCACCTGCCTTTCTTACGCGCTTGGCCGGAGCTTCGCCATCGGCTTTCTTAACCGTGCGAGTGCGCGGCTTATCGCCTTCAGGCTTACCCGGTGCGCGACGCGGACGACGCTCGTCGGCTGCAGGCTCATCTGCTGCCGGCTGCTCGTTACGATCGAGCATGTCACCCTTGTAGACCCAAACCTTGATACCGATGATGCCGTAAGTGGTAAGCGCTTCGGAAGTTGCGTAATCGATGTCAGCACGCAGGGTGTGCAACGGCACACGGCCTTCGCGATACCATTCACTACGAGCGATTTCCGCACCATTGAGGCGACCAGCGCTCATGACCTTGATACCTTGAGCACCGAGGCGCATAGCATTCTGCATCGCACGCTTCATGGCGCGACGGAACATGATGCGCTTCTCAAGCTGCTGAGCGATCGAATCGGCGATCAACTGGGCATCGAGTTCCGGCTTGCGGATTTCTTCGATCGACACATGAACGGGAACGCCCATGATGCGCTGAAGATCGGAACGCAGGGTTTCGATATCCTCGCCCTTCTTACCGATAACAACGCCCGGACGGGCGGAGTAAACGGTGACGCGGGCATTCTTTGCCGGACGTTCGATGAGAACGCGACCCACCGAGGCGTGAGCGAGCTTGCGCTTCAGGTATTCGCGAACCTTAACATCTTCCTTCAGCATGCCCGGGAAATCCTTGCTGCTGGCGTACCAGCGGGAATTCCAGTTCTTGGTGACGGCCAGACGGAAGCCAGTCGGATGAATTTTCTGTCCCATGGCTCTTCCTTAGTTACCAACGGTCAGATAGATATGGCAGGTCGGCTTGGAAATCCGATTGCCACGACCCTTGGCGCGCGCGGTAAAACGCTTCAGCACCATGCCTTTTTCGACGTAGATGGTTTTCACCTTCAGTTCGTCGATATCGGCACCATCGTTGTGCTCGGCGTTGGCAATTGCCGATTCCAGCACTTTTTTAACGATACCAGCGCCCTTTTTAGGGCAGAAAGCCAGGATGTTAAGAGCCTGACCAACCGGCTTGCCGCGCACGAGATCCGCAACCAAGCGGCCTTTTTGCGCAGAGAGGCGAACGCCTCGCAGACTTGCACGAGTTTCCATGTCAGCTCCTTACTTCTTGGCCTTCTTGCCGGCGGTGTGACCCTTGAACGTACGGGTCAGCGAGAACTCGCCGAGCTTGTGACCGACCATATTCTCGGTAACGAATACCGGGATATGCTGCTTGCCATTGTGGACCGCAATCGTCAGACCGATGAACTCGGGGAGGATCGTTGAACGACGCGACCAGGTCTTGATCGGGCGCTTGTCATTGGTTGCGCGAACAGCTTCGACCTTGGAGATCAAATGCGCATCAATAAACGGGCCCTTTTTGAGAGAACGTCCCATTTCCTACCCCTTAACGCTTATGACGGCGCTGAACGATCATGCTGTTCGTGCGCTTGTTGCTGCGGGTGCGATAACCCTTGGTGGGCTGACCCCACGGGTTAACCGGCACGCGACCTTCACCAGTCTTGCCTTCACCACCACCATGCGGGTGATCGATCGGGTTCATCGCCGTACCGCGAACGGTCGGACGGATACCACGCCAGCGCTGAGCGCCAGCCTTACCGATCTTGCGAAGATTGTTTTCTTCGTTACCGACTTCACCGATGGTAGCGCGACACTCGACGTGCACGCGGCGTACTTCACCGGAGCGGAGGCGAATCTGGGCATACGAGCCTTCACGCGCCAACAGCTGAACCGAGGTACCGGCCGAGCGAGCAATCTGAGCACCCTTGCCAGGCATCATTTCCACACAGCAGATCGTGGTACCGACCGGAATATTGCGAATCGGCAATGCATTGCCCGACTTGATCGGAGCCTCGGAACCGCTCATGATCTGCTGACCGACAACCATGCCTTTGTTGGCAATGATGTAGCGGCGCTCGCCGTCGGCGTAGCAAACCAAGGCAATGTTCGCGGTGCGGTTAGGATCGTACTCAAGACGCTCAACCTTGGCCGGGATACCGTCCTTGTTGCGCTTGAAATCGACCAGGCGATAAGCCTGCTTATGACCACCGCCCTGATGACGAACGGTAATGCGACCGTTATTGTTACGACCGGCATTCTTAGCCTGAGACTCGACGAGACCAGCAAACGGCTTACCCTTGTGCAGATTGGGATTTACAACCTGAACAACAGCACGACGACCCGGGGAGGTAGGTTTGACTTTAACGAGAGCCATTATGCGTTACCCCCTTCGACGAAGTTGATCTCCTGCCCTGGCTTGAGGCTGACAAAAGCCTTTTTCCAGCCCTTGCGGCGACCAGCGGCACCACGGAAGCGCTTGACCTTACCCTTAACGTTGGCAACTTGAACGCCTTGCACTTCCACCTTGAACAACAGCTCGACCGCAGCCTTGATTTCCGGCTTGGTTGCGTCGGAAGCAACACGGAAAACAACCTGCTCGTACTTATCGGCAACAAACGTCGCCTTTTCGGAGATTTGCGGCGCCAAAAGCACCTGCATCAGACGTTCCTGGTTCATCCCCACATCTCCTCGAACTTGGCCACAGCATTCTTGGTAACCAGAACCTTACCGAAGCGAACCAGTGAGACCGGATCAGCTTCTTGGGCTTCCAGGACCAAAACATTGGGCAGATTGCGCGAAGAGAGATAGAGGTTTTCGTTCAACTCATCGGTAACGACGAGAACGCTACCCTCAAGCCCCATACCCTTCAACTTCTGGGCAAACAGCTTGGTCTTCGGCGCATCAACGGAAAGATCATCAACCACAACCAGACGATCCTGACGAGCCAGCTCGGAGAGGATGGTGGCCATACCGGCACGGAACATCTTCTTGTTGACCTTCTGGCTGTAATTTTGCTCGGGCGAATTCGGGAAAATCCGACCGCCCCCACGCCACAGCGGGCTACCGTTGGAACCAGCACGAGCACGACCGGTGCCCTTCTGACGCCACGGCTTGGTGGTGGTGTGACGGACCTCGGAACGATCCTTTTGCTTGGAGTCAGCAGAACGCGCGTTGGCCTGATAAGCAACGACGATCTGGTGCACCAGAGCCTCGTTGAAATCACGACCGAACAGCACATCGGAAGCCTGCAGCTTCGCCGCTTCCTGACCCTGTTCGTTAATAACTTTCAGCTCCATGACGCCCCCTTAAGCCTTAACCGCCGGACGCACGACGACGTCGGAACCCTTGGCACCCGGAACAGCACCCTTGACCAGCAGCAACTGGCGCTCGGCATCCACACGAACGACAGTCAGACCCTGAGTAGTGGTTTTCACATCACCAAGATGACCGGCCATGCGCTTACCCGGGAAAACACGACCCGGATCTTGAGCCATACCGATGGAACCCGGCGCATTATGCGAAACGGAGTTACCATGCGAAGCACGGTTGGAGCTGAAGTTGTGGCGTTTGATACCACCCTGGAAACCCTTACCAATCGAGGTACCGGTCACATCCACCTTCTGACCTTCAGAGAAGATAGTGACGGCAACCTGATCACCCGCCTTCAGATTGGCAAGCTGATCAGCCTCAATACGGAATTCCTTGAGCACGTGCCCGGCTTCCACTGCAGCCTTGGCCAGATGACCAGCTGCAGGCTTGGAAACACGAGAGGCACGGCGCGAGCCGAAAGTAACCTGAACGGCTGCGTAGCCATCGGTTTCCGGCGTTTTGACTTGGGTCACGCGGTTGTTCGACACGTCAAGCACCGTCACCGGGATGGAAACTCCATCCTCAGCAAAGATGCGAGTCATGCCGACCTTGCGACCAACAAGGCCTAGACTCATGGTTATTCTCCTCATCGCCGGCTGCGATTGGCCGGCCGATGTAAAACAACAAATGGGCAGCCGTGACCGGCCACCCCCGAAAGGCGCGGATTATATCCGCAAAACCACTATTACTGCAACTTGATTTCGACGTCGACGCCAGCCGGCAAATCCAGCTTCATCAAAGCATCAACAGTCTTGTCAGTCGGATCGACAATATCCATCAAGCGGAGATGGGTGCGAATCTCGAGCTGATCACGGGAAGCCTTGTTCACGTGCGGGGAACGCAGGATATCGAAACGCTGCTTGCGGGTCGGCAGCGGCACAGGACCACGCACGACAGCGCCGGTACGCTTGGCAGTTTCAACGATTTCCTGAGCAGATTGGTCAATCAGGCGATAGTCGAAGGCCTTGAGGCGGATACGGATTTTTTGATTTTGCATGATGGCTTCCAAAGAACATTGGGGCGAGAACTTTGCTCCCGCCCCGAATTAAAAAAGAGCGATTACTCGATGATCTTAGCGACGACGCCGGCGCCGACGGTACGACCGCCTTCACGGATGGCGAAGCGCAGACCTTCTTCCATAGCGATCGGTGCGATCAGCTTGACGGTCATCTGGATGTTGTCA
>JAYRUZ010000002.1:0-34322 GCA_041918795.1 Azonexus sp.
ATTTTCCGGACGGCAAGGAGTGAGGTCGTCGATGGCCGGATTCTGGGAATCCTGTTTGCAACGTTTTGAGCAGGAATTGCCCGCGCAGCAGTTCAATACCTGGATCAAGCCGCTTCGGCTCGAAGGCGAAAGTGTGGCCCTCGACGAAGGCTTGCGTTTGGTTGCGCCGAACGGGTTCATCCTTAAATGGGTACGTGACCGTTATCTGTCGCGGATCGAGGATTACAGCCGTTCGTATTTTTCCGGCCCGGTCAGCATTGCCCTGGTCATCGGTGCCGGCAAGACTCCGGCCAAGGTCGCCACCAGCACGGCGACGGAAGGCAGTGCTCCGGTCCAGGAAAAATCCGCTGCTGAAAAACCTGCTGCCAAGCCGCGCGCCAAAACCGGCGGCAATTACGAGAAATCCCGCCTCTTTCATTCGTTCACCTTCGACAATCTGGTCGTCGGCAAGGCCAACGATCTGGCTCGCGCCGCAGCTGTTCAGGTCGCCAACAATCCGGGCGGCGCCTACAACCCGCTATTTATATATGGTGGTGCCGGTCTCGGTAAAACTCACTTGATCCACGCCATCGGCAACGCGATCGTCGCCGAGAACCCCGACAAGATCGTGCGCTACGTCCATGCCGAGGATTACTACTCCGACGTCGTGCGGGCCTATCAGCAGAAATCATTCGACAGCTTCAAGCGCACCTACCGTTCGCTCGATGTCCTGCTGCTCGACGACGTGCAGTTCTTCAACGGCAAGAACCGTTCGCAGGAGGAATTCTTCTTCCTGTTCAACGCACTGATCGAAGCGCGCAAGCAGATCATCATTACCTGCGATACCTATCCGAAGGACATCAACGGCCTGGACGACCGCCTGGTCACCCGTTTCGACTGGGGTCTGACCGTACAGATCGAACCGCCGGAACTGGAGATGCGTGTCGCCATCCTGAAGAAGAAGGCAGAAGCCGAGGGCATTCAGCTTGATGACGAGGTCGCCTTCTTTATTGCCAAGCATCTGCGTTCCAATGTGCGTGAACTGGAAGGCGCTCTGAAGAAAGTATTGGCTTATTCCTCTTTCCACGGTCGCATTATTGCGCTCGACCTGGCCAAGGAAGCCTTGAAGGACGTGATCGGCTCGGTGCGCAACGTCGGTATCGACAATATTCAGAAGACGGTTTCCGACTATTACAAGATCAAGGTCGCCGAACTCTTCTCGAAGAAGCGTACGCGCAACATTGCCCGGCCGCGGCAGGTAGCAATGTGGCTATGTCGCGAGGTGACTTCGCACAGCTTTCCGGAGATCGGTGATGCCTTCGGCGGACGCGATCACACGACGGTCATCCATGCCGTGAAGACGATCGATTCACTGCGTAGCAAGGACAACGAACTGAATCACGACCTGCATGTACTGCTGCAGGTTTTGAAGGGTTGAGCATGTCGATAAGTCTGTGGAAAAGCTGTTCGGCATATGTGGAGCATCAGCGCATAGCCGGTTTGTGGGAAAATTGTTCGAGTTTCATCCACAGGCAGTTCAGAGCTTTTCCAAGACCCTGTTTTTTGCAGCAACTATCTGTTTAATAGAGCGTGTTTTAGGTTATCAACAGAACTGTTCCGGATATAGTCAACAAAGGAATTTGATATATGGTTCTTATTAAAACCCAAAGGGACACCCTCCTGGCGCCGCTGCAGTCTGTGTCCGGGATTGTCGAACGGCGTCATACCCTGCCCATCCTGTCCAATGTACTGCTGGAAAAGAAGGGCGACCATCTGACGTTGTTGGCGACCGATATTGAAATCCAGATCACCACGGCAACCGAAGGAGCCGGCGGCGATGGCGATGGGGCGGTCACGGTGGGTGCCCGCAAATTGCAGGAAATCCTGCGTTCCCTGCCGGACAGCACCGAAGTCAGTCTGGTGCTCGAAGACAAGCGCCTGCAGGTTCGTGCCGGCAAGAGCCGTTTCAGCCTGCAGACCCTGCCGGCCGACGACTTTCCGCGCATGACGCTGGCCGACGGCGAAAGCAAGCAGTTCCAGATTACCCAGAAGGCCTTCCGCCAGTTGCTGGCCAAGACTCAGTATTCGATGGCGACACAGGATGTTCGCTACTACCTGAACGGCCTGCTGCTCCAGGTCGAAGGCAAGGAATTGCGTGCCGTGGCGACCGACGGTCACCGTCTGGCCTTCGCCAGCGTCGAGATCGAAACCGATCTGCCGCGCCAGGAAATGATCCTGCCGCGCAAGACAGTGCTTGAGCTGAACCGCCTGCTGGCTGACAACGAGGAAGTGCTGAACATCACGCTGACCCCGAACCAGGTGCGTTTCGCCTTCGGTTCCGTCGTTCTGGTCTCCAAGCTGATTGACGGCAAGTTCCCGGATTACGAGCGCGTCATCCCGCCCGTGCTGAAGAACCACATGAAGGTCGGCCGTCAGACCCTGATGCAGGCCATGCAGCGCGCGGCCATTCTGACCAATGAGAAGTTCCGCGGTGTACGCGTCGTTTTGAGTGAAAACAGCCTGAAGCTGATGGCCGCCAATGCCGAACAGGAAGAAGCACAGGAAGAAATCGAAGTCGATTACACCGGTGATGTGATCGATGTCGGGTTCAATGTCGGTTACCTGCTCGATGTGTTGAACAACCTGCATTCCGATGAAGTGCAGTGGAGTTTCAACGATGCGAATTCCAGCGCCCTGATCACCGTTCCCGGCAACGACCGCTTCAAGTATGTCGTGATGCCGATGCGTATTTGATTTTTCGAGCAGTAATCAAGAAAAGGGCCTGTCCATCCGGTCAGGCCTTTTGCAGTTTCACGTGGAACCAAAACAATGAGTGAAGAGAACGTCCCGCAAAGCGCCGCGCCGGCCTATGGCGAATCCAGCATCCAGATCCTCGAGGGTCTGGAAGCCGTGCGCAAGCGTCCCGGCATGTATATCGGCGACACCTCCGATGGCACCGGTCTGCACCACCTGGTCTTCGAAGTCGTCGACAACTCGATCGACGAAGCGCTGGCCGGGCATTGCGACGACATCATCGTCACCATTCACACCGACAACTCGATTTCGGTTGTCGACAATGGCCGCGGCATCCCGACCGGCGTCAAGATGGACGATAAGCACGAACCGAAACGCTCGGCCGCTGAAATCGCCCTGACCGAACTGCATGCCGGCGGCAAGTTCAACCAGAACTCGTACAAGGTCTCGGGCGGTTTGCACGGCGTTGGTGTTTCCTGCGTCAATGCGCTATCCAGGTTCCTGCGCCTGACCATTCGTCGCGATGGCAAGAAGCATTTCATGGAATTCTGCCGCGGCGTGCCGGTTGACCGCAGCATCGAAGTTCGTGATGGTTTTGAAGTCTCGCCGCTGAAGGTTCTCGGTGACACCGAAAAGCGCGGTACCGAAGTGCACTTCCTGGCTGATGACGAAATCTTCGGTCTGGTCGAATTCCACTACGAAATCCTGGCCAAGCGTCTGCGCGAGTTGTCCTTCCTGAACAACGGCGTCAGCATCAAGCTGGTTGATCAGCGTTCCGGCAAGGAAGAACTGTTTGCCTTTGCCGGCGGTGTGCAGAGTTTCGTCGAGTACATCAACCGTACCAAGTCCGTTCTGCACCCGAAAATATTCTATTCGACCGGTGAAGCCAAGGTCGGCGGCGATGGCGTCACCATCGGCGTCGAAGTGGCCATGCAGTGGAACGATTCCTACCAGGAACAGGTACTCTGCTTTACCAACAACATCCCGCAATCGGACGGTGGTACCCACCTGACCGGACTGCGCGCTGCGATGACCCGGGTCATCAACAAATACATCGACGAAAACGAGATCGCCAAGAAAGCCAAGGTCGAGATTTCCGGCGATGACATGCGCGAAGGCCTGGCCTGCGTGCTGTCGATCAAGATGCCCGACCCCAAGTTTGCTTCGCAGACCAAGATGAAACTGGTGTCCTCCGAGGCGCGCCCGGCCGTTGAAGAAGTCGTCGCCCAGAAACTGGCCGACTTCCTGCTCGAGAACCCGGTCGATGCCAAAACGATCTGCGGCAAGATCGTCGAAGCCTCGCGGGCTCGTGAAGCCGCCCGCAAGGCCCGCGAAATGACTCGCCGCAAGGGCGTACTCGATGGCATCGGCCTGCCCGGCAAGCTGGCCGATTGCCAGGAAAAGGACCCGGCGCTGTGCGAAATCTACATCGTCGAGGGTGACTCCGCCGGCGGCTCGGCCAAGCAGGGCCGCGACCGCAAGTTCCAGGCGATCCTGCCGCTGCGCGGCAAGGTACTCAACGTCGAGAAGGCGCGCTTCGACAAGCTGATTTCTTCCGAGCAGATCGTCACGCTGATTACCGCCCTCGGCACCGGCATCGGCAAGGATGATTTCAACGTCGACAAGCTGCGCTATCACCGCATCATCATCATGACCGACGCGGACGTTGACGGCGCCCACATCCGCACTCTGCTGCTGACGCTGCTTTACCGCCAGATGCCCGAACTGGTCGATCGCGGCTACATCTACATCGCCCAGCCGCCGCTCTACAAGGTCAAGCATGGCAAGACCGAGCGCTACCTGAAGGACGACCAGGAATACAACCAGTTCCTGCTCAACATGGCACTGGACGAAGCTGTTTTGACGCCGCGTACCGGCGCCGATGCGATCAGCGGTCCGGCGCTGGAAAGCCTGGCCCGTTCCTGGTTGGCGACCGAAGCCGTGATCGAGCGCCTGGCGCACCTGATCAACCCGGACGTACTGCACGCCATCGTTCGCCATAACGTGGTGCTCGACCTGTCGAACGAAGCCGCCGCGCGCCACAGTGCCGAGCTGGTCGGCCAGCACGTGAAGCAAGGCACGAAGATCATCGCCAAGTTCGACGATATCCAGGAACGCTGGGTTTTGCGCATCGAGCGCATGCACCACGGCAACCTGAAGGTCGGCCTGATCGACGAAGACCTGCTGCTTTCCGGCGATTACCTGCAAATCAAGCGCATGGCCGAAACTCTGGGTGACTTGTTCGGTCAGGGCGCCTGCATCGCTCGTGGCGAAAAGAAACAACTGATTGCCAACTTTGGCGACGCCATGAAGTGGTTGCTCAGCGAAGTCGAGCGCGGCATCAGCAAGCAGCGTTACAAGGGTCTGGGTGAAATGAATCCGGAACAACTCTGGGAAACCACGATGGACCCGAAAGTACGTCGCCTGCTGCGCGTTCAGATCGACGATGCCATCGCCGCCGATGAGATTTTCACTACCTTGATGGGCGAAAATGTCGAACCGCGGCGTGATTTCATCGAAACGAATGCGCTCAATGCGCGCATCGATATTTGAGTCCGGTCACGAGGAGTTTGTGATGAAATCTCTTTCGATATTTGCCTCTGCCTTGCTGCTGTTAGCGGGGCCGAGCCATGCCGCCGATCCGGTCAAGATCGACATCTATCTCGACGGCAAGTTGCAGCAACAGGCCACTCTGAAAGGGCCGAACTCGGTCTACAAGTTCTGGCTCGATGATGATCCCGGCACCATTCTCGAGTTGCAACTCGTCGCTCCGGAGCCGGTCATCGTCGACCTGAAGGAAACGGCCACCGGCCGGGCTGCACCAAATGCCCTGGGACGCGCCAAGCTGGTCGGGCGGGGCGGTCAGTTCGCCGTTTCGGAACTCAAGGGTGAAAGTTTCAAGCACCCATACGTTCTGGTACGTCCGGAGTAAGGTGCGCTGCTTGCCTGTGCAGCGCTTTGATCTAGGCTAGCCATGCGGGTTGTCGTTCAGCGGGTGGAACAGGCCAGTGTTGCGGTGCACGGGCAGATTTCGGGAAAAATCGGCCCCGGTCTGCTGGTGCTGGCCGGCTTCGAGCCGGCGGACGAGGCAGCCGACATCGAGTGGATGGTGGGCAAGATTCTACGCCTGCGCATCTTTTCCGATCCCGAGGGCGTGATGAATCGCAGCGTGCAGGAGGCCGGTGGGGAGATCCTGGCCGTTTCCCAGTTCACGCTTTATGCCTCGGTCAGGAAAGGCAATCGTCCCTCGTGGAGTCGGGCGGCGCCGGGCAATGTCTCCCAGCCGCTATTCGAGCGCTTCGTGGCCAAACTGGGCGAAGGTCTTGGCAAGCCGGTACCGACCGGGGTTTTCGGTGCCGACATGAAGGTCAGCCTGATCAACGACGGGCCGGTCACCCTGGTGATCGATTCAAGGAATCCGGAGTAGTCGCTCAGGAATCGGCCCAGGCTTCGGCCAGCCGGCGTATGCCTTCGTAGCCGCCGAGCGGCAGCGAAAGGCCACGGGCGGCATCGGGCACGTCCGGTTCGCCGGGGTTGATCCGGATGAGCCGATCGCCGTGCCTTTCCGAGAAGTGCCGTACCGTCGGAATATGCGTACCGGCCCCGATTTCCAGGCAAATTGGCCGGTGCACCGCAGCCAACCACTGTTGCAGTCGCTGGAACTGGAGCGAGGTCCGTCGTTCAACCCAGCCCCAGTCGCCGAACATCAGGATGTTGGGCCTGGCCAGGTTGCCACAGTGCGGGCAGCTGGGCAGCTCTCCGGTCAGAAGACAGTTTTCCGCATCGACCTCCGGAACCAGATTTTCGGCCGGCCAGATGGCGCCACGGCAGTCGGCGACGCATTGCAGGTGGTGGATTGAGCCGTGCACTTCGCAGACGCGTTCGCCGGGAAAGCCGGCTTTCTGGAATTGCCCGTCGACATTGCTGGTGAATACCCAGCAACCGTGTTCCATCTGTCTGGCCAACTCAAGCAGGAGACCGAATCCGGGGTGAGGTGGCGTTTCCCGGTAAAGCTGCAGCCGATGGCCGTAGAACCCCCAGGCCAGACGGGGTTCCCTGTCGAAGGCGCTTGGATTGGCGATGCGCTCGAAGGCGATGCGGGCCCGGCCAAGTGCAGGATAGGCCGCCCAGAAGCCGCCCGGCCCACGAAAATCGGGCAGACCGGAATCGATGCCCATGCCGGCACCGGCGGTAATCAGCAGGCCGTCGGCTGCCTTGAGCCAGTCGACGGCGCGAGTAAGCTGGTCTGCCAGATTCATCGCCGATGCGGCGAGCGACTCAATTGCATTCGCCGGTTTGCTTCAGGACTTCCGGATAGCCGACGGGGTTGTCCCGGTGGTCGTAGATTTCGCTGATATGGAATTCAAGGTCGGTCAGCGAGCCGTTCTCGTCGGCATAGATGTCGCGAATGCGCAGGATTTCCGGCAGCGCCGCCTTGAAAGCGTCGATCAGGCCGGGATCGAAATGGCTGCCGGCCTGGCCTTCCATGTAGGCCAGTGCTTCGTCGAGCGGGATCGGCTTCTTGTACGGGCGCTCCGAGACCAGAGCGTCGAAAACATCGGCAATGGCGACGATCCGTCCTTCCAGCGGGATGCCCTCGCCCTTGAGACCTTGCGGATAACCGCTGCCATCCCATTTTTCGTGGTGGGTCAGGGCGATGATGCGAGCGGTTTCCAGCAGGTCGTTCTCATGCTTGCCAATGATCTCGGCGCCCATGATCGGGTGCTGGTGCATGATCTTCCACTCATCCGCCGTCAGCTTGCCCGGCTTGAGCAGGATGGCATCGGGGATGCCGATCTTGCCGATGTCGTGCATCGGTGCCGTGTTGAACAGGATGGTCGTGGCTTCGATGCCCAGGCCGTATTGTTCGGCCACCAGGCGGGCGTAGTGACTCATGCGCAGCACGTGGTTGCCGGTTTCGTTGTCCTTGAATTCGGCGGCGCGCCCGAGTCGGCGGATGATTTGCTGGCGCGTGGTCATCAACTCGTGCGTGCGCTGGCGGACCATGCGCTCCAGTTCGCGTGACTGGTCGTAGAGCGCCAGATGGGTGCGTACGCGGGCTTTGACGATAGGTGGGCTGATCGGCTTGGTGATGTAATCGACGGCACCGGTTTCCAGGCCGATGCGTTCGTCCTCGACGCTGCTCATGGCGGTGACGAAAATGACGGGAATGCTGCGCCGGTCAGGGTTGGCTTTCAAGCGGCGGCAGATTTCCAGGCCGCTCAGGCCGGGCATCATGATGTCGAGCAGGATCAACTCGGGCGGATCGTCCGAATAGATGATCTTCAAGGCCTTTTCGCCGGAGGTGGCAACCCGGATGCGATAGTCGTCGCAGAGAATCTCGCTCAACAGGTCGATATTCTCCGGTGTGTCGTCCACTACCAGGATGCTTTGCTTGGGAATCAGGGGAGACATGCTTTCTCCGGTACTCATGCCGCAATTAATCTGCCAAGTTTTCGATCAGCCTCTTCAGGCCGAGGCTGGCCACTTCAAAATCATATCGGGTAATCTGCCCGGACAGTTCGTCAAACGGTTCCGCATCGACTTTCGTTCTGAGGCTGGGTGCCAATTCGGTAAAAATGCGAACTGCCTTCGCATCGTCATTATCCAGAAGCTGCAGCAATTGGGATAGTGCTGTGCGCAAGGCCGCCGGATCCAGGGGCTCAGCCGCTTCGTGGACGGCTGGTTTGGCCACTGAGCCGGCCAGGGCAAGCAGCCGCTCGAGCGCCGGCTGCAGGGCGGCCAGCCGAGCATCGATTTCGGGTAGCTCAAGCGGGATGTCCTGCTTGAGCAGTGTTTCGAGATCGCCGGCCAGACGAGCGACCCGCAGGCCGCCGAGGTTGCCGGCCACCCCGCGTAGCGTATGGCTGAGCAGGATCATTCCGGGCCGGTCATTGGCTTGTCGGGCTGCCTGCAAGCGTTCGAGGATGTCCCCCTGGCTTTCGCAAAAGCGCTGCATCAGCCAGTCCAGCATCTGCTGATTGCCACTGAGCCGGGAGAGCGCCGCGGCCATATCGAACTCCTGGCTTTCCTGGGCGTTAGTCATTGGCGGGTTGGCCGGTGCTTGTCGTTCGCTTCCGAGCAACCAGTGAGCCAAGGTGTGCTGGAGCAACGCGATGTCGATCGGCTTGGCGATATGGTCATTCATGCCCGCTGTCAGGCACAGCTCGCGATCTCCGGCCATGGCGTTGGCGGTCATGGCAATGACCGGCAGCGACGTCAGGCCGAGATCGGCGCGTAGACGCCGGGTGGCTTCATAGCCATCCATGACCGGCATCTGACAGTCCATCAGGACGAGGTCGTAGCTTGCCTGCTGGAGCATGCTCAGGGCCTGCTCTCCATTGATGGCGGAGTGGACGGTGAGGCCGAAATTGCCCAGCATTTCTTCGGCCAGTTCGCGGTTGACCTCGTTGTCTTCAACCAGCAGAACACGCTTTCCGGCTAGGCGCAGGGTATCTCCAGGAGCGACTACGTGAACATCGGTGGCCGGCGAGTTTTCCCGATGCAGGGCGGTCATGATGGCATCGAACAGCGAAGAAACAGTGGCCGGCTTGGCTAGAATGGCGCCGACCGGGGTGTTGCCAAGGACCGCCAGTAGCTCTTCGCGGTCATAAGCGCTGGTCACGATACTGGCAATGGCTGGCGAATCGTTGGCGGGCGCCGCGAGTTGCCTGAGCAACTCGACGCCATCCATGCCCGGCATCTTCCAGTCGGTAATCAGCAGCTTGAAGGGCCTGCCTGCCTGCTGGGCTGTCTCCAGCATCTGCAGGGCGTGTTCGGCACTATCGGCGGTCGCACACTCGATCTCCATCGCGTTCAGCATGTGCGAAAACACTTCGCGTGCCCCCGGGCTGTCATCGACGACCAGTGTGCGCAACTCGGCAGGGAGACCAATACGTTGTGCTGTGCTGCTTGCGCCGCTGGCCAGCGGGAAGGCCAGTTGGAAGAAGAAGCAACTGCCGACGCCGGGCTGGCTGCTCACCGCGATGGAGCCGCCAAGCAGTTCGACCAGGCGTCGGCAGATCGAAAGGCCGAGGCCGGTACCGCCGTATTTGCGCGTAGTTGAGCTGTCGGCCTGGCTGAAAGCCGTGAACAGTTCGGCCTGCTGGGCTTCGTTCATGCCGATGCCGGTATCCTGGACTTCGAAGCGCAGTTCGACACCGCTATCCGTCTCGCCGAGCCGGCGAACCCGCACGGTGACCTCGCCCTGCTCGGTGAACTTGATGCCGTTGCCCACCAGATTGAGCAGAATCTGCCCGAGGCGCAGCGGGTCGCCGATCAGGTTGTCCGGGACGTCCGGTGCCACGTCGAACAGCAGTTCAAGACCCCGCTCGCGGGTTTTCAGGGCGCACAGGTCGGCCAGGTGCTGCAGGCGGGATTCAAGGCTGAACGGAATGTGCTCGATGCGCATCATGCCGGCTTCGATTTTCGAGAAATCGAGGATGTCGTTGATGATCTCAAGCAAGCCCTGGGCGGCGTTGCCGACCTTGCTCAGATAGTTGCGCTGGCGGGCGTTGAGGTCGGTCTGCAGGGCAAGATGGGTCATGCCGATGATGGCATTCATCGGTGTGCGGATTTCGTGACTCATGTTGGCCAGGAAATCGGCTTTTGCCGCCGCCGCTCTTTCTGCGGCAGCACGTGCTTCTTCCGCTTCGCGTTCGGCCTGCTTCTGGGCGCTGATATCGACAATGACGCCGATCAGTCCTCCGGGCTTGCCATCCGGAGTATGGAAGCCGGTGACCGAGTAGAGGGTATCCGCCATCCGGCCATCGGCTGCCTGCAGCGGAATTTCGCGCATGATCCGGCCGCATTCGCGGATTACGCGCTCGTCTTCGTTCTGGTAGGCCTGCCGTGCCTCTTCTGGCAGGTATTCGAGATCGAGCACGCGTTTGCCGATGAAATCGGCGCGACGGGTGCCAAAAAACTCTTCATACGCCTGGTTGCAGCCGAGGAAGCATGTGTTCGCACCCTTGTAGAAAATCGGGTTCGGAATGGTATCGATCAAGGCCTGCAGGAAACTGAACTGGCGTACCAGTTCGTTCTCGATTTCGCGGCGATCCGTCACGTCAAGCACGGTCAGGAGCAGGGAATCCACTTCGTTTCGCTCGTTGCGTACCGCCGCAATCTGCACGTCGCCCCAGCGGCTGTCGCCCTGGGGGGAGATAAACTCGAATTCGCTACGCAGGAATGAGCGGTTGCCGTTGGCAATATCGAGCAGGCCTTTCTGCATTCGATCGCGCTCGTGCGGTGCAATGGTTTCGGCATCCGGGTTGGTCAGCAGCAGGTCGATCGGGTAGCCAGTGAAATCTGCGAAGGCACGGTTCACCAGCATCGGCTTGCGTTCGGCACTGAGGCTGATGATGCCGACGGCCGCATTGTCGAAAATGGCGCGGAAGAAGGCCTCCCGTTTTTGCAGGATTGCCTGGCTCTGGTGCAGGGCCTCGGTCCGCAAGGCGACTTTTTCTTCAAGTTCGATATTGATGTTCTGCAGCGAATGTCGGGCCTTCTGCAAATGGCCGCGCATGACCTCCAGCGTGTCGCCCAGGCGCCGGATTTCCCGCCATGGGGCGTGGGTAACGACGGGTTGATCGAGCTGAAGCTGGCCGATGCGATCGCTGGCAGCAGCCAGTTCGTCGAGCGGTGCCCCGAAGCGGCGGGCGACCCGGATGGCGACGGCAATGCCGAGGGCCAGTGCCGCCAGCGAAATCAGAACGAGCACGAGAATATCCCAGGCGCTTACCGGGACGAAGTCGCGCACCGGGGCCACGGCACTGAGTACCAGATCCTGGGTGCCGACACGGAGCGTATGGAAAAGACCGAGCCACTGCCCATCGGGCTGCGTAAAGTGCTGGATTTCGGAGGGTTGGCGCAGCTCCTGCCAGTGCCGGAAGCCGGCGGCCAGTTCCGGGATGCCGGCCTGCTCCGGCGTCTTCAGCAGAACTTCCTTGATGGCCGCCAGGTCGCGCCGCCGCGGGTCGTTCGGCGGGGCCATCAGTTTGCCGTCGCGCAGCAGCATGGCGACCTTGCCCTGGGTACCGAGGGAGAAGTTGGCCGTATGTTGTGCCAGATCAAGCAGCCGGACGTCATGCCCGATGACGTATTTCGAACCGTCCGGCCCTTGCCAGCGCATGGCAGCGGTGATGCCCGGCTCGAGCGTGGTGTAGAAGATGTAGGGCTCGCTCCAGAAGATACGCCGCTCGTCGTCAAGCGCCATGGCACCGATGAACCAGGGACGCTTGCGGGCATCGTAATCGCGCTCGCGCATCTCGACACTTTCAATTTCACGCTGGGCATTCCAGGTGATCCAGTAGGTCTGGTTACCCCATTCCTGCGGGTTTGAAATCCGGTTGACCCAGCGGCCGCCCTGGTTCAGCAGCAGGATTTCCCGCCCGGATTCATGGGCGAAGATGACCGAATTGATTTCGTCGTGATTGGCCAGGACGGGAAAGAAAAACTCGTTGAAGCGGAGCAGTTGTGCGTGGTCCAGGCTGCCGTCCATACCCCAGCCCTGACTGCTGCGGGTTGTCACCTCGACCGAGTGCAGCATGCGCAGATAGCGGGCTTCGACTTGGTCGATGGCGATGCGCATCTGGCTCTCGGCCAGTCGCTGCACGGTGGGTTGGCCGATGGTCAGGTAGAGACCGATGGTGAAGGCGGTGAGCGCCGCCAGCAGCAGCAGACCGATACGCAGCACCAGGCTGTTGGCGAATCCGGGATTCCTGAATGAAAGGCTGCGTGACATGATCCCCCCCGAATGCAGCGCGATGGCTGCCTCAGCTTCCTGTAAATAGCTACTTTCGTCTTGTTCAGGCTATTGACGAGCAGGTATACGTGCCGCTACCTGGACTGTCAACCGGATGGCATGGTTGCTAGGGGATGACTGTGATTTCGGGTGGGTTGCCAATGAAATCGAGGCGCTGGCGCAGGGCTTCCGTGGCGTATATTTTTCCGGCCCGGTCGACGCGCAGTACCTGTTCGGTTTGCATGCGCCGCGCCATGTCGCGCCAGCCATCGGGGCCGGCGATGAAGATTGGCTTGGAGCTTGCGTCCGACAAGGTTCCCGCCTTTGCATTGCTGGAAATCAGCACGGTGACGGCTTCGGTGTGGTCGGCCGGGTAACCGGTGCGCGGGTCGAGCAGGTGGGCGTAGCGCTGGCCATCGACTTCGAAGAAGCGCTGGTAGTCACCGGAGGTGCCGATGGCTTCGCCGTCGTTCAGCGTGACAGTGGCGAGAGGGCCGGGTTGGCGGGGGTGCTGGATGCCGACCCGCCATTTCTTGCCCTCCTTGCTGCCGAGCGCCAGGATATTGCCGCCGATGTTGATCAGCGCGTTGTGGACGCCATCCTGGCGCAGGATGGCAGCGGCGCGGTCGAGGGCGACGCCTTTCAGGTAGCCGCCGAAATCAAGCCGGACGTGGCGGTTGCGGCTGGTCACGGTGGTGCCGTCGATCTTCAGGTCGGCCACTGAGGGATGGCTGGCGAGCCAGGCCTTGACGGCGGTCGGGTCGGGCAACTTGGCTTCGAATTCATCGGCCTGGAAGCCCCACAGCTTGATCAGTTCGCCGATGCCGGGATCGAACAGGTGGTCGCCCTGCTGCGAGAAGGCCTGGGCTTCGCGGATGAAATCGGCCAGTTCGGGCGTGACGGTATGCGGCTGGCCGGCAGCGATGGCATCGTTCAACGCCGTCAGCTCCGACTCCTGCCAGGCGTGATAAGCCCGGTGCAGGCGGTCGAACTCGCGCAGCACGGCGGCAATGGCCTGGCGCCCTTGTTCGGCTTCGGCGCTGACCACGATGACCTCGACGCGCGTGCCGAAGACGTAGGCCTGCTGCTCCTGCAGCGGGGTACGGCTGCAGGCGGCCATGGCAAGGCAGAGGAGGGCGATCAGGAGAGTCCGCATGCGTGCTCGATGGCGGTGATGAAGGCGCCGGCAGCATCGAAGCCGCTTTGCTGGCGAATCTCGACCATGCAGGTCGGGCTGGTGACGTTGATTTCGGTCAGGTGGTCGCCGATGACGTCGATGCCGACCAGCATCAGACCGCGCTTGAACAGGGTCGGACCGAGCGCTTCGGCGATCTGCCGGTCGCGTTTCGACAACTCCTGGGCCACGCCGGTGCCACCGACTGCCAGGTTGCCGCGCGTCTCACCGGCCGGCGGGATGCGCGCCAGACACCACGGCACCGGCTGGCCGGCGATGAGCAGGATGCGCTTGTCACCGTGCACGATCTCCGGCAGGTAGCGCTGGGCCATGATGGTGCGCTGGCCGAGCTGGGTCAGGGTTTCGAGGATGACGTTGCGGTTCGGGTCGTTGCGATGGACGCGAAAGATCTGGCTGCCACCCATGCCGTCGAGCGGCTTCAGGATCACGTCGCGCTGTTCGTCGATGAAGTGCTGCAATTGCCCGATATCGCGGCTTGCTGCGGTGCACGGGGCAAATTGGGCAAATTCCAGGATGGACAGCTTTTCCGAATGCTCGCGCAGGGCGCGCGGCCGGTTGAATACCTTGGCGCCTTCGGCTTCGGCGCGTTCGAGCAGCCAAGTGGCGGTCAGGTATTCGAAATCGAAGGGTGGGTCCTTGCGCATGATCACCGCGTCGAATTGCTTCAACGGCTTCCAGGCCCGGCCGATTTCACGGTACCAGTCGTGATCGTCCGGCCGCAGGTGCAATTCGACGGCCTCGCCGAACACGCCACCAAGGTGGCCGGCTTCCGGCGTGCGGTAGCCGAGGCTGCGGCTATCGATGGCGTAAACGTCGTGGCCGTGCTTTTCGGCGGCGCGCATCATGGCGACGGAAGAGTCCTTCCAGGCCTTCAGTTCGTCCAGCGGGTCGAGCACGAAGGCCAGCCTGAGCTGGCGCTCGCGCGGACTCTCGTGGAACATCTCGTTGGCCAGCACGCGGGTCAGTCGGTCTCGGGTGCCGTGCGTTCGAGTTCGATCGCCGCCGCCAGGCAGGCCAGACGACCGACGACGCCGTAGGCATAGAAGCGGTTGGGTGGCGAGTCCGGATTGCCGCAGCCGTAGTCCGGCATGTTGCAGCCGGTATCGAAGGCCAGCGGTTCGAAATGCATGCCCGGCGCGTTCAGGTTTTCATCCTTGCCGCGCCCGGTATGCACGCGGTAGAAGCCGCCGACGACGTAACGGTCGATCATGTAGATGACCGGCTCGGCCACTGCCTCGTTCAGCGTTTCAAACGAATGCACGCCTTCCTGGATCAGCACCTCGGAGACTTCGAGGCCTTCCTTGACGACGCTCATCTTGTTGCGCTGCTTGCGGTTCAGGGCGATGACTTCATCGACGTTGCGCACGGTCATGACGCCCATGCCGTAGGTGCCGGCATCGGCCTTGACGACGACGTAGGGCGTCTCGTCGATGTCGTATTCGCGGTACTTTTCCTTGACCAGATCGAGCACGGCCGAGACGTTGGCGGCCAGGCATTCCTCGCCCTGACGCTCGTGGAAATTGACGCTGCGGCAGACCGAGAAAGCCGGGTTGATGCGCCACGGGTCGATGCCGATGGCCTTGGCGAAGTCGTTGGCGACCTGGTCGTAGGCGGCGAAGTGGTTGGATTTGCGGCGGACGGCCCAGCCGGCATGGACCGGCGGCAGGACGACCTGCTCGTTCAGCCCTTGCAGGATCTCCGGGATGCCGGCCGACAGGTCGTTGTTGAGCAGGATGGCGCAGGGGTCGAAGCCGTCGAGGCCAAGGCGGTGCGGCGTACGGACCAGCGGTTCGAGCAGCAGGCTCTGGCCGTTCGGCAGGTCGATCTGCGTCGGCTTGTCGATATCCGGCAGCAGTGTACCAATGCGCACGTTCAACCCGGTCTGCTTAAGGATGGCGGCGATCTGCGCGACGTTCTGCAGGTAGAACTGGTTGCGCGTGTGGTTCTCGGGAATGAGCAGCAGGCTGCGCGCTTCCGGGCAGAACTTTTCGATGGCGCTCATCGCCGCCTGCACGCAGAGCGGCAGGAAAGCGGGGTTCAGATTGTTGAAGCCGCCGGGGAACAGGTTGGTATCGACCGGCGCCAGCTTGAAGCCGGAATTGCGCAGATCGCAGGAGGAATAGAAGGGCGGCGTGTGCTCCAGCCACTGGCCGCGCAGCCAGTGTTCGATCTGGGTGCTGCTGGCGAGAAAGCGCCGTTCGAGTTCGAGAAGCGGCCCGGTCAGGGCGGTGGTCAGGTGCGGAACCATGGGCTGTACTCAGAGGTGTTTATTGTTGTGGCCGCAAATCTTACACCGCACCGGCAAAATTGCGCTTACAGGCGATAGTCAGCGTCGGCCAGGCGCTGCAGGCGGCGCAGTACGTCGTTGAAGTCGCTTTCACCATGGGCGACGTCGTCGAAATAATGGCGCGTCTGGTCGATGGCATCGCGCACCAGGTCATCCAGATAGCTGACCTGGATCTCGGTCAGGCCCAGGGTGTTGACCGTTCGGCTCAGATGCTCGAGCGATTCCAGCAGATGATTCTGGCTTTCGCTACGGCCCCGAGCGGCCGTTGCCGAGACTCGCTGCACGACAGTCTTCAGTTCGGCCAGGGCGGCTTCGATGCCGACTTTCTGCAAGTCGCGCTCGGTGATGGCTTCCAGGGCGATGATCCGCATGTCGGCCGCTTCGCCGAGGATGGTCAGGTGGTCGCGCAGGCGGCCGACCTTGTCCGGGTCGTCGATCGGCAGGTTTTCAACGAGCAGGGAGACGTGTTCGTAATTAACCACGGCACGCGATCCCAGTTCGAAAATACGCCCCATGCCGCGCATCGTTTCCAGCACCGAGGTTTGCATCGGCGACATCGGGCCGTCGGCAGTCAGGCTGATCTGCTCGTTGGCACCGCGTACCTGGACGGCGCCGCGCAGGCCCCAGGCGTTCATGGCGGCGATCAGGCGGGCGGCGATGGCACTGTGCGAATTGGCGAGCGCCGATTTGCGCAGGAATTCAATGACCACACCCAGATCGCCCATGCTGGTCATCGCAGCGAAGGCAACCTGTTGTGCGGTGGTCGACTGTTGCGCCAGGTCCTTCAGGCGCTGGCGATGCTCGATGCTGCCACTCAGTTTGTGGCGGAGTTCATGAACGGCGATCGGCTTGGTCAGGAAATCGTCGCCACCGGCCTCGTAGGCAGCCACTCGCTCGGGTGCCGTGTCGTGGGCCGAGACGAAGATGACGGGAATGTCCTTTTCCGTGGATTTCTCGCGGAAGCGGCGGCAGGTGTCATAACCGCTCAGTCCCTCCATTTCGATATCGAGCAGGACGGCGGCGAACAACTGGTCGCAGGCCAGAAATTCCTCGCCGCTGGCAAACAGGCTGACTGCGTAGTCGTTTTCGAGCAGTCGTTGCAGGATCATGCGTTGCGGTGGATTATCCTCGACGACCGCGATCGAAATGCCTTTTTCCATTGCCTCTCTCCTTTTTTGCAAGTATGCCAAAAACTCCAAAAATGTCCATTGTTTTGAGCGCAAGTGCTTGAAAAAAGGTAGAATTCCGCCCCTTGTCTTACAGTTTCCCCAGAGATCGGAACTAAAGTGCTCGTCGCAGCCAACATTACCATGCAGTTCGGGGTTAAGCCCCTGTTTGAAAACGTCAACGTCAAGTTCGGCGAAGGCTATCGCTACGGCCTGATCGGGGCCAACGGTGCCGGCAAGTCGACCTTCATGAAAATCCTGTGCGGCGCGCTCGAACCGTCGGCCGGCAACGTCTCGAAGGACGTGCATGAACGGATGGCCTACCTCAAGCAGGACCAGTTCGCCTACGAAGACATGCGCGTGCTCGACGTGGTGATGATGGGGCACGAGGAGCTGTGGAGCGCGATCCAGGAACGCGACGCGATCTACGCCAACCCGGAGGCGACCGAGGATGATTACATGCGTGCCGCCGAGCTTGAAGGCAAGGTCGGCGAGTACGACGGCTACACTGCCGAATCGCGGGCCGGCGAGCTGCTGCTCGGCGTCGGTATTCCCACCTCCCAGCATAACGGCCCGATGAGCGAGGTCGCGCCCGGCTGGAAGCTGCGCGTCCTGCTTTGCCAGGCGCTGTTCGCCAATCCGGACATCCTGCTGCTCGACGAACCGACCAACAACCTGGACATCAATACCATCCGCTGGCTGGAAGACGTGCTGAACAATCGTGACTCGACGATGATCATCATCTCGCACGACCGCCACTTCCTGAACCAGGTGTGTACCCACATGGCCGATCTGGATTACGGCAAGATCACCACCTACGCCGGCAACTACGACGACTTCATGGAAGCCGCCCAGGCTGCCCGCGAGCGTCAGCAGAACGCCAATGCCAAGGCCAAGGAGCGTATTGCCGAGTTGCAGACCTTCGTCCGCCGCTTCTCGGCCAATGCGTCGAAGGCCAAGCAGGCGACCAGCCGCATGAAGCTGATCGACAAGCTGAAGCCGGAAGACGTCAAGCCGTCGTCGCGCCAGTACCCGTGGATTCGCTTCGATTACGACGAGAAGCAGAAGCTGCACCGCCAGGCCGTCGAAATCGAGAACCTGACTTTCGCCTACCCGGGCAGCGACAAGAAGATCTTCGACAATCTGACGATCACCATCAACGGTGGCGAAAAAATCGCCGTCATCGGCGAGAACGGCGTCGGCAAGACCACTTTCCTGAAGCTGCTGATGGGTGAACTGCAGCCGTCCTACGGCACGCTGAAGTGGGCAGAGAAGGCCGCTCCCGGCTATTACGCGCAGGATCACAGCGCCGAATTCGCCGGCACGCAAAGCCTGACCGACTGGATCGTCGGCTATGCCCGCGCCTCGATCGAAGAGGGCGGCGACTTGGAAACCCTGGTGCGCGGCACCCTTGGCCGCCTGCTTTTCTCCGGCGACGAGCAGAAGAAGGCAGTCAACGTGATTTCCGGCGGCGAGCAGGGCCGCATGCTGTTCGGCAAGTTGATGCTGCAAAAGCCGAACGTGCTGGTACTCGACGAACCGACCAACCACCTCGACATGGAATCCATCGAGGCGCTGAACTCCGGTCTGGAGAAATTTCCGGGCACGTTGATCTTCGTCTCGCACGACCGCGAATTCGTTTCCTCGCTGGCAACGCGCGTGTTCGAAGTGAAGGGCGACGGCCGGATCGTCGATTACCTGGGTGGCTACGAGGATTACCTGGCTTCGCAGGGCGTCGAATAAGCACCTGTTCGGCCTCGGAGTCGGGGCCGGCCAAGAAAAAGCCGAAGGATGTTTCCTTCGGCTTTTTGTCTTTCCGGGCGGGCCGATCAGTCGGCGTAGGGGAGCAAGGCCTTGGCTGCCTCGATGCGGTGGGCAAGGGCCACGCCGGGATCGTTCATGACGGCGAGCAGGAAGCTTTTCGGGTCGGCAAAGGGGCCGATGGTTTTTGCCGTTTCCGGCAGGTGCACCGCAGCAGTCGGGCGTTCACTGCCGGAATCGGCCAACAATGCCTCCAGCCGAGCCAACGCCTGGGCGAAAGCACGCCCTGAAATGCTGGCGAAGCCGCTGAGCAGTTCGGCCTGTTTGTCCGGATTGGGCGAGAAGTCGAGGCTGGGTTCGTCGACAAATACACTGCCCATGCCGGGATCGATGAAGGCCGCCCAGCGTTCGCCCTCGTCGTCCAGGGGCGAGGGGGGCAGGGCGATGCGGCCCGTTACGATCTGCAGGCGGTCGGCCGCTAGCTCGGGCAAGAAGCGTCGCTGCAGGGCGGCAACAAAGCGCTGGCCCAGTGCGGCATCCAGCGCGTCGGCGAACGACAGCCACAGGCGAAACCCCTCGCCATCGACCGAAACGGCAGGGGAGGGCAGATCAAGCTCTTCCGGCAAGGCGCGCAGCAGCTCGGTCGCCGCTTCCCAATTCCTGGCAGGGAGCGCCAGGCAGAGCAGGCGGGCAGGCATGCTGCCGTCGCTCTCAGCCTCGCTTTGCCCCGGCAGCAGATAGAGGCGTTGCAGTTCGCTCACCAGCTTGCTCACGATGTCGTTACTGCAGGGGGCCGCCGCTGGCCAGCATGCGGATGATCTGCACGCAATCGACGTCGGACTGGTGGTAGGCGGATTTCACGTACTCGATGTAGGCCCGGTCTTCGGAGGCAGGATCGACGGCGAAGCTCGTCGCGTAGGAAAAGCGCAGGAACAGGGCGCCGGGTTCCGGCTCCTCGATACGGATGGTCAGACTACCGCCGGCGTGTTGCGCGGAGGGCTGGATATCGAAGCGGACCCATTCGCCTTCGGCCATCGTGACCTTGTCGTGGATGATGGCCGCGCCGAAATCGAGTTCACGGAGCAGGTGGCCGGGGTGACGCTCGACCACGGTGCAGCCTTGCAGGCCGGGCAGGAAGGGGGTGGCATCCTCGACCCGATGAAGCAGGCCGGCCCAGACCTGGCTGCGTTCCAGCGTCTCGATCAGCGGATTCTCCAGGTCGTTGATCTGGATAAGGTGTTCGAAATTCATGCGTCGATGTTAGCATCCCGCCCATGCAACTCGAACGACTCCTGCAAAAACATGGTTTTGGCACGCGCAAGGATTGCCGTGCGATGGTCCGCCGCGAACGCGTGCGGGTGAATGGTGCAATCTGCGATGATCCCTTCGCCGAGATCGCGACCGATGGCCTGGTCTTTTCAGTCGATGGTGTCGACTGGCCGTACCGGGAGAGTGCTACCGTGCTGCTCCACAAACCGGCCGGCTACGAATGCTCGCGCAAGCCCCTGCATCATCCTTCGGTGCTCGAACTGCTGCCGCTACCGCTGCGCGAGCGCGGCGTGCAGCCGATCGGCCGCTTGGACGAGGATACGACCGGCCTGTTGCTGATTACCGACGATGGGCAGTTGAACCATCAACTGTCTTCCGGCAAGCGCAAGGTGCCCAAGGTCTATCTGGCGACGACCAAGCATGCCCTGGATCAGGCCCAGATCGACCAATTGCTGGCCGGCGTGCTGCTGCACGACGAGCCGGAGCCGATTCTTGCCGCGGCGGCCGAGATTGTCGACGCGCATACCCTGCGCCTGACCGTGACCGAGGGCAAGTACCATCAGGTCAAGCGCATGGTGGCGGCAGTCGGCAATCGCGTCGAGGCCCTGCACCGTGCGGCGGTGGCCGAGCTGGAACTGCCGGCCGACCTCAAGCCGGGCGAATGGCGCTGGCTGTCTGCGGTGGACATGGAAAAACTGGTGAAAAGCAAATGACCCTGACGGAAATGCGTTACATCGTGGCGCTGGCGCGTGAGCGCCATTTCGGCAAGGCGGCGGAATCCTGCCATGTCAGCCAGCCGACCTTGTCGGTCGCCCTGAAGAAGGTCGAAGGGCAATTGGGCGCCGCGCTGTTCGAACGTACCGCCAGCGATGTGCGCATCACGGCACTTGGCGAACGCATCGTCGCCCAGGCGCGGCGCGTGCTGGAAGAGGCGGTCAAGCTGGAGGAAATCGCCGAATCCACCGGCGATCCGATGAGCGGCCAGCTGCGGGTCGGCATCATTTACACCATTGCCCCCTACCTGCTGCCGCAATTGATTCCCGCCTTGAGCAAGCAGGCACCGAAGATGCCGTTGTTCCTGAAGGAGGATTTCACCGGCAATCTGATCCCGGCGCTCAAGGCCGGTGAGTTGGACGTGATCGTGATTGCCCTGCCTTTTACCGAACCCGGGTTGGTTGCTCAGCCGGTGTATGAGGAACCGTTCCGTGTGGTGGTGCCGGCCGATCATTCCTGGGTTGGGCGGCCGGATATCGAGGCCGACGAGTTGGATGGGCAGAACCTGCTGTTGCTCGGCCAGGGCAACTGCTTCCGCGACCAGGTACTGGAATCCTGCCCGCGCCTGACCGCACCGGATGCGTTGGAGCATTCGCTGGAGGGCAGCTCGCTCGAAACCATCCGCTATATGGTGGCCAGCGGTGCCGGCGTGGCGGTGATGCCGAGCACAGCGGCCGATCCGTTGATCGACAAGGAAGCGATGGTGCGAGTCCTGCCTTTTGCCGGCAAGTCGCCGGCACGCACGGTCGGCCTGGTCTGGCGCGTTACCTTCCCGCGGCCGCAGGCCATCGATGCGGTGCGTGCTGCCTTGTTGTCCTGCAATTTGCCCGGAGCGACCAGTATCGGTTGAGGTTCCACGTGGAACGCTGCGGTGCACTAACAAAAAAGCCGGGAATTCCCCGGCTTTTTTGTTAGTGGTAGGCCTTCTTGGAAGCCAGTTTCAGTGCCATTACGCAGGACAGACCGAAAATGACGACAGCAAAGCCGATGCCGAAAAGGGAAAGCTCGTCCATGTAATACCTCGGATATTGGTTTTGATTTGGAGGCGATATAGACAAGCGATCCGTCCAAAGTTCCCGGACTGAAGAAAAAATGCGAAACCGGAAGGATTTTGACGTTGTAGCGGTAGTCGAAGTGCAGCCCCCGTCGTGGCAAACGGGGGCTGGTCACCATCAGCTTTCGGTTTCAGCTTTCTTCTTGGCAGCGGGTTTCTTGGCCGGCGCCTTTTTCTCGAACTCGAAGCCGACCTTGCCGGCCTGGACGACGAGGAAGGCAGAAAACTTGCGGCGCGTGCGGTTGGAAACGAATTCCCTGAGCAGATCCGTCTTGCCATCAGCCAGCAGCTTTTTCATCTGGGCCGCATCGATCGGCTGTTGCAGGATGATCTTGCCGGAGCGGAAGTCGCAGCTCTTGGCCGCGCCAACCGATTTTTCGCAGACGTAGGCATTGCCACTGTCGTAGACGTTGTTGCTGCACTTTGGACACTTGCCGAGCGCTTCCTGGCCGGAAAAATCGATTTCCTCGGCTTCGCCGTCCTCGCCTAGCTTGTCCTGGCCGAAATCGAATTCCGGCAGGAGATCGGCGTTGAGCTTGATGCTGGCGGCGAAACTGCGGCCCATCTTGTTGCGGAAACCGGTCAGCGGGCCGATCTGCTTCTCGGTGAGCAGTGTCTCGATTTCGGCCGGCTCGTACTGGCGGCCGGCGACGATCTTCCACAACGCATAGTCGCAGGCGCCGCACTGGAATTTCTTGTAGGTCTCGCGAATCTGCCCACCGCACTTCGGGCAGGGGGACTGCAGCACGCCGAAATCGCCGGGGATGGTGTCGGCTTCGTATTGCTTGGCGCGTTCGACCATGTGGCGCGTCATCTCGGCGATCTCGCGCATGAATTCGTCGCGGGTGAAATCGCCCTTTTCGATGCGGCCGAGCTTCCATTCCCAGTCGCCGGTCAGCTCCGGCTGGGTCAGTTCATTGATGCCGAGTCCGTTGAGCAGGGTCATCAGCGAGAAGGCCTTGGCGGTTGGAATCAACTCGCGCCCTTCTCGCAGCATGTATTGTTCGCCGATCAGGTTCTCGATGATCTGGGCGCGCGTTGCCGGGGTGCCGAGACCGCGGCCGGCCATTGCCGCCTTCAGCTCCTCGTCATCGACCATCTTGCCGGCGCCTTCCATGGCGGAAAGCAGCGTCGCTTCCGAGTAGCGCGGTGGCGGCTTGGTGGCGTTGGCCTTGATGGCGACGTCTTCGGTTTTTACCTTCTCGTCCTTGTCCACCGCAACCAGGTTGCCTTCGTCACCGCTCTGGCCTTCCTTGCCATGGACCGCCAGCCAGCCCGGATTGACCAGAACCTTGCCCTCGGTCTTGAAGGGATGGCCCTCGACGCGGGTGATGCGGGTGGTCACCAGATATTCGGCGGCCGGGAAGAAGACGGACAGGAAGCGCTTGACGACGAAGTCGTACAGCTTTTGTTCGGCTTCGTTCAGATTCTTCGGCGCCTGCGTGGTCGGGATGATGGCGAAGTGGTCGCTGATTTTCGCGTTATTGAAGATGCGCTTGTTCGGCAGCACCCAATTGCGGGCGATGATCTGATGGGCAAACGGCGAGTAGCGGGCGAGCAGAACTTCGTCGTGGCCCTTGCCGGCGCCTTCGCCGGTCAGCATGGTCATCGTCTGCTTGACCGTGGCGAGGTAATCCTCGGGCAGGCAGCGCGAATCGGTACGCGGATAGGTCAGCACCTTGTGCTTTTCATACAGCGCCTGGGCCAAGCCCAGCGTGGTTTTGGCCGAGAAACCGAAACGGCTGTTGGCTTCGCGCTGCAGGCTGGTCAGGTCGAAAAGCAGGGGTGAGAGGCGGGTTTCCGGCTTGGACTCTTCCGTTACGGTGCCCAGCTTGCCGAGAGTCGCGGCGCGAATTACCTCGGCGCGTTTTTCCTCCCACAGGCGGTCGGCGCGAGCGTGTTCGTCGTCTTCCTTGCCCTTGAAGGCTTCATCGAACCATTTGCCGGTGTATTCGCCATGGCGGGTCAGGAAGCTGGCTTCAACTTCCCAGTAGTCGCGCGGTTTGAATTCACGAATTTTCTTTTCACGCTCGACCACGATGGCCAGTGTCGGGGTTTGCACGCGGCCGACCGTGGTCAGGTGGAAACCACCGGTTTTCGAGTTGAAGGCAGTCATCGCCCGCGTGCCGTTGATGCCGACCAACCAGTCGGATTCGGAACGGCAGACAGCCGCATCGGCCAGGCCCTGCATTTCGTAGCCGGCGCGCAGATGGGCGAAGCCGTCGCGGATGGCCTGAGGTGTCATCGACTGCAGCCACAGGCGCTGCACCGGCTTCTTGGTACCGGTGCTCTGGGCGATGTAATTGAAGATCAGCTCACCTTCGCGCCCCGCGTCGCAGCCGTTAACCAGGCCTTCGACATCCTTGCGCTTGATCAGCTTGGTCAGCAGCTTGAGGCGCGACTGGGTCTTCTCGATGGGCGACAACGCGAAATGTGGCGGGATGACAGGCAGGTGGGCGAAAGACCACTTGCCGCGCTTGACCTCGAATTCTTCCGGGCAAGCCAGTTCGAGCAGATGACCGATCGCCGACGAGAGGACGTAATCGTCGCTCTCGAAATAGTCGTCGTGCTTGGTGAATCCCCCTAGCGCCTTGGCGATGTCGGCGGCGACGGAGGGTTTTTCGGCGATGATCAGCTTCTTGGTCATGGGTTCTGCCTAATGGGTGCCGGGGCATGATAAGTGTCCGGCAAGCGGCTTGGCAAGCTATCGCTAATAGAGCCAGTTTTAACCGAGGCGTTGAAAACGGTTTCCCGGCAAGGTGGCGACGCGGCCGTCGAGCTCGAGCGTCAAGAGGTCTGGCAGCAACTCGTCGGCGCTCAGGCCGGTCCGTGCAGCCAGTTCGTCAAGGCTGCAGGGGTCGTGTCCAAGTGCCTGCAGAAGAGGAGATTCGGGATCGTCTTCAACGGTTTGCGCGAAGAGCGTCGGTTGGGCTAGGTTGCCAAGCTCTTCCAGAATGTCATTGGCCGTCTCGACCAGCTTGGCGCCTTGTCTGATCAGTTTGTGACAACCCCGTGCCATTGGCGAATGGATCGAGCCCGGTATGGCGAAGACCTCGCGCCCCTGTTCGCCGGCCAGTCTGGCGGTGATCAGCGAGCCGCTTTCCGGGGCGGCTTCAACCACCAATACACCCCGTGAGAGGCCGGAAATGATGCGGTTGCGCCGGGGGAAGTTGGGGGCGAGTGGCGGTGTACCCAGGGGAAACTCGGAAACGACGGCCCCGTGCTTGGCGATGGCGACGGCCAGATCCTTGTTGCGGGCGGGATAGATGCGGTCGGCGCCGGTGCCGATCACGGCGATGGTTTCCCCATCGGCAGCCAATGCGCCGCGATGGGCGGCGGCATCGATGCCGAGCGCGAGACCGCTGACAATGCAAATATTCTGTGCCGCCAGCGTCCGGGCGAAGTTTTCGGCGGTCTGCAAACCTTGCGGAGTGGCATTACGACTACCGACGATAGCCAGCGAAGCATGGTTCAGCAGCTCGATACGGCCGCGCACGTAAAGCAGGGCAGGTGGATCCGCTGTCTGCAGCAGGGCTTGGGGATAGGCCTCGTCCGCCAGTGTAACGATGTGTTGCTCTGGATGTTCCTGCCAGGACAGAGCCTTTTCCACGGCTTCGGTGGTGTCGAAATCGAACAATGCGTCGGCACGGCTGCCAATGACACTGCGGACTTCCAGGCGGCCGGCGGCAAAAATGGCGTCTGGTAAACCGAAAGCGGCGAGAAGCTTTCTTTGCGTCTCGCCGCCGATGTCGGAGATCAGGGTCAGCCGCAGCCAGGCGGCCAAACCCTTGCGGTCGGTCATGGATTGCGCGCGGAGTCGCCGACGATGACTTGGCGGGAAGCTTCGAGCACCAGAGCGTAGGAGATATTGCCGAATACGCGGAAGACGAAAGCCAACCCGTAGCGTTCCTCAGGCACGGCGGTCTCGGTGCGGCGTCCGCTTTCCGTGACATCCGCGGATACGCGGTTGCGATAAAGGGCAACGACATGACCGACTTCAAGACCGTCATTGCTGCCGCGGTTCAGCGAAACGATAGAGTTCGGGCCGCCTTCGTTAATGCCGCCATAGATCGATACGACGCGGGCGGCAATTTCCTGTTCAGCGCGGTGCGGTACGTAGTTGATGATCTTCGGTGCCGGTGCCGGCAGCAGATAGTCACCGCGACGCATCTCTTCCTTGGCTATCGTGACACGCAGGGAAGCCGGTTCGCCCGGTTTTACCAGCGAAGCATTGCCCAGAAAGTAGGCTTCGTGTGCGATCACCTTGCCGGTTTCTGGATCCTTCAAGGGTTTCGCCGGCCGGAAGACCTGCCATTTGATAACGCTGGCATCCGGAATCCCGGATGCGTAGAAGGAGTCGGCCGTACCCACCAGCATGCGGTCTTCCTGAGTGGCTACAATCCGCACGGCCTCGTCCTGCGCGCGGTCTTCGACGATCAGCGGCTGGGAAAGGAAGGGTTCGATGACATTGGGCGGAATACTGGAGACGGCCTTCTGCGACGGGGTGCTGTGAACCTGCGGTTGCACCTTTTCGTTCAGTGGCTTGCCAATGCGCAGACGCGGCGTACCACCGGAAAGATCCAGCATGATCACGTCCCCCGGATAGATCAGGTGCGGGTTCTTGATCTGCTCCTTGTTCATGCGCCAAATCTCTGGCCAACGCCAGGGCTGCTTCAGAAACTTCCCGGAAATTCCCCACAGCGTATCGCCCTTGACAACGACATGGGTGTCAGGGGGATTATCGACGAGCTGGAGTGGCTCGGCGGCGAGAGCGCAGGAGGCCGTCACGGCCAGGATGAGCGCAGATATAATGCGAACCATAATCGTAACCTCACGTGCCGAAGGAACATGCTGCACCGGCGATGGTCTTATTTGAGCCGGAACAGTGTGTGTTCATATTTCGTAAACTGCTTTAGATTCTGCACGTAATAACCTAAGCGAGCAAGCTTTTAATCCAATTTCAATATGGCCCTTCTACCCATTTTGCGTTTTCCCGATCCGCGGCTGAAAAAAGTTGCGACGTCGGTCATAAAAATCGATGACGGTATTCGTCGACTGGTCGCCGACATGGCGGAAACGATGTACGAGGCTCCCGGTATCGGCTTGGCGGCGACTCAGGTCGATGTGCATAAGCGCGTGGTGGTCATCGATATATCGGAAGAGAAAAACCAGTTGCTGGCTTTCATCAACCCGGTGATCGAGCGCAGTGTCGGTGCTCAGCTGGGCGAAGAGGGCTGTCTGTCGGTGCCCGGCATCTACGACAAGGTCGAGCGCGCCGAGCAGGTCAAGGTGCGCTACCTCGATCTCGATGGCAAAGAACAGGTGCTGGAGGCCGACGGCTTGCTGGCTGTTTGTATACAGCACGAGATCGATCATCTGAACGGTCACGTGTTTGTCGATCATTTGTCGCCATTGAAGCAAAACCGAATCAAGACCAAGCTGGCCAAACAGGCGCGCGTGACCGCATGAGACTGATCTTTGCCGGGACACCGGAGTTCGCTGCCCAGGCCTTGGCGGCCATTGTTGCTGCCGGGCATGAAGTGGCCTTGGTGCTGACCCAACCTGATCGGCCGGCCGGTCGCGGCATGACGCTGCAACCTTCGCCGGTCAAGAAACTGGCCCTCGAACGGGGTATCGAGGTTTTCCAGCCGCACTCGCTGCGAGATGTGGAAGCGCAGGCCCGGATCGCTGCGACGGGTGCCGAGGTGATGGTCGTGGCAGCTTACGGCCTGATCCTGCCGCAGGCCGTACTCGACATGCCGCGTTTCGGCTGTATCAATATCCATGCTTCCTTGTTGCCGCGCTGGCGTGGCGCCGCACCGATCCAGCGCGCGCTGCTGGCCGGTGATGCGGAGACCGGGGTGTGCATCATGCAGATGGAGGCCGGACTCGATACGGGCCCAGTCTTGTTACGCTCGGCCTTCCCGATTTCGACGACCGATACGACCGCGACCTTGCATGACCGCCTGGCGGGGCTGGGTGGTGAACTGGTCGTTCAGGCCTTGGCCGGACTGCCATTGCTGGCGCAGCCGCAGCCGGTCGAGGGGGTGACCTATGCCCACAAGATCGAGAAAGCGGAGGCGGCCATCGATTGGCGGCGGCCGGTCGCCGAACTTGATCGCCATGTTCGTGCCTTCAATCCCTTCCCGGGTGGGCTGGCGTCGTTCGGGGGTTCCGTCGTCAAGATCTGGGCAGCGGCACCGACGGATGGCAAGGGTCAGCCGGGTGAGGTGCTGCGGGTGGACAAACATGCCATCGTTGTCGCCTGTGGCGAGGGGGCGCTGGCCCTGAGCGAATTGCAAAAGGCGGGGGGCAAGCGCTTGCCGGTCCAGCAGTTCCTGGCCGGTCATCCGTTGCAGGCCGGCGATCGCTTCGACCTGACGGTTTAATTACACACCGGGTCGGGCAGGGGCGTCATCAGTCCTACTTTCAGGCGCTTGTCATGGCAAGCTGGCCGCGGCGAACCGTGTTTCGTTCCAGTCGGGCCGGCTCGAATTGCCCCGTCACTTCGGTGAACAGGGCTTCGGCTCGGGTGCTGTTGTCGCTGGAGTAATTGCAGACATAGATATCCAGCGTCACGGCGCCGATCTCCGGCCAGGTATGGATGGCCAGGTGCGACTCGGCGAGAACGACGGTGCCGGTTACCCCGGCACCTTGGCCCCGAGCATCGCGGAAAGTGTGAAATAGCCGACCGACCACCGTCAGCCCGTGCCGTTGGCAGGCGTCGACGCAATAAGTCTCCAGCCGTACCGCGTCGACCAGCAGGTCGGCGGGGCCTTGGCAGTCGTAGAGATCGGCGATCAGGTGCAGGCCTTGCATGGGGGCATTCTAGTGGGTTTCACGTGAAACGCGTGCCATGAATATGGCATCGAGCAAGCTGCCCAGGCGATGGCCTGCCGCAACGATGCGTTGCTCGGTAATTTGGCGGGTTTTGGCGTGAAAGGCCGCATCGACCAGTGGCAGCAGGCTGTTGTTTGTTTCGGGGTAGGCATCTTGCAATAAGGTGTGGCTTTCCTTGGCCCAACTCTCGATATTGCGCAGTGGAGGGCTCGGGTGGCGCTCGTCAATGCTGGCTGCTGTGTCAAGCAGGCGTTTGCCGCGAAGCCAGGGCGGGCCGGGCAGGTCGTCCCAATAGGTGTGCAGGTTGGTGAACACGAGCCGGGCATTGAACGGGTTCTCGATGGCGTGGGCGTTGCCCCCTTCGTCGCCATGTTGCCCGACGTGTAGCGGTTGATGGATGTCGCCAACCAGATGCAGCAGCCAGGGCAGGTAATATGAAATTTCCTGCTTTTTGCCTGTCCACCGCAGCAGTCGATCAATACGCGCCAATTGTCCGGTCAGTTGGCCTGCCACGACCCGGCCGTCGGTATCGAGATCGACATAGTGCCAGTCTTTGTGGCGTGCATTGTCGGCAAAGCCGGGCGTCGAGCGGCCGGGGGCCTCGTCATCGTAAAAGCGCGGGTCGTTGCGGATGTCGTCTGGCCAGGTCGAGGCTTCGGCGAAAATCAGCTGGGCGTCGTCGCTGCGCGCCCGTTGTTGCCAGCGTTCGTAGTCGGGGTGATGGGCGAGGGCATGGCTGACGGCTTCACGCGTCGTGGCCGACATGTGCTGCCAGGCGACGATGGCCACCAGGCGATGCCCGGCGGCATTCCAGGCGTGTGCTGGCAGGGTGGTGGCGAGAAGAAGCAGGGCAAGCAGGATTCGGTGCATACGGCATTATGCCGCGTGCGATAATCGCGGCCTATGTCCAGATTGCCCCACAATTCCCTGGCTTATGCCTTGCTCCAGGCCGCCCTTGTCGATGCGGCGGTGTTCGCCGGCCAGAGCCTGGCCGACGGCATGTTGACCCGTGTCGATAGCCAGGCCCGGCCGGCTGTTCAGGACCTCGTCTACGGTAGCTTGCGTCAATACGGGCGGGGCGATTTCTTTCTGGAGCAATTGCTCGACAAGCCCTTGGCCGATGCCGAGGTGCATGCCCTGCTGCTGGTCGCACTCTATCGCCTTGAGACCCGACCGGATGCCACTCATACGGTGGTCGATCAGGCGGTCGTGGCTGCGGGTGAGTTGGCGCACGGCCGTTTTCGCGGGCTGGTCAATGCCGTCTTGCGCAACTTCCTGCGTCGCCAGGGGGAATTGACCGAGGCCGCGCAACGCGATCCGTTCGCGGCTGGACAGCATCCGGCTTGGTGGCTGGACCAACTGCGAGCGGCGTATCCGGACAAATGGCCGGGCATCGTCGACGCCGGCAATAGCCCGCCGCCCATGGCCTTGCGCGTCAATCGCCGCTGCATCGGCCGCGATGAATATTTGCAGCGCCTGCAGCATGAAGGAATTGCCGGCCGGGCCTGGGGCCAGGTCGGCATCGTGCTGGACAAGCCGCTGCCGGTGGACCGTTTGCCGGGTTTTGCCGATGGCTGGGTCTCGGTGCAGGATCCTGGAGCCCAGCTGGCAGCGGAGCTGCTTGATTCCGCGTGCGGTGCCCGCGTGCTCGATGCCTGTGCTGCGCCCGGAGGCAAGACCGCTCATTTGCTTGAGCGCCAGGATCTCGAACTGCTGGCGCTTGACCTCAAGCCCAGCCGTTGCCGTCGCGTCGAAGAGAATCTCGGGCGGCTCGGCCTGCAGGCCGAGGTCAAGGCCGCGGATTGCGTGAAGCTCGATAACTGGTGGGACGGTCGCCAGTTCGATGCCATCCTGGCCGACGTTCCCTGTTCGGCGAGCGGGGTGGTCCGGCGCAACCCGGATGCCAAGTGGTTGCGTCGGTTCGAGGATATCGCCAGCTTTGCCGCCAGTCAGCGGAGGATTCTCGATGCCTTGTGGCAGGTGCTGAAGCCTGGGGGTAAACTGCTCTATGCGACATGCTCGGTTTTTCCAGCCGAGAATCGCCAGCAGATCGAGCAATTCCTCCAGCGTCAGCCGGACGCCAGTCGCCGCCATGAAGAACAGTTGCTGCCGAATGCCGAACACGATGGCTTCTATTACTGCCTGCTCGAAAAGCGCGCTTGATCGCCTGCGGCGCTGGCTGCTACTGGCGCTGCTGCTGCCGGTATTGGCTGTTGCGGCAGAGATAGAGATCGCCAATCCCCAGGTGCAGGCGACGGAAGATGGCTACGTCTTGTCTGCCGATTTTCGCTTCGAGTTGAACAGCCGCCTCGAAGAAGCGGTGAGCAAGGGGGTGGTCCTCTATTTCGTCGCCGATTTCGAGATGACGCGTGGGCGCTGGTACTGGTTCGACGAAAAACTGATTGTCCGTAGCCAGGTGTTCAGCCTGTCCTATCACGCGCTGACCCGGCAATATCGGTTGTCCACGGGCGGCCTGCACCAGTCCTTTGCCACGTTGACCGAGGCATTGGCCGTGCTCTCCCGTCTCCGCAACTGGACCATCCTGGAGCGGGGCGATCGCTCGCTGCGGCCAGGCGAAAGCGCCCAGGCCGCTTTGCGCTTGCGCCTCGACATCACGCAACTTCCCCGGCCCTTCCAGATTTCGGCGCTGGGTAACAAGGATTGGAGCCTGGGCTCCGACTGGAAAACCTGGCAACAGGTGTTGCCGCCACCGGTGGAGGTCAAGTGAAGCGCTTTCTCGCCGCCGGCGGCGCATTCGCAGCAGCGATCGGGGGCATCCTGTGGTTCCTGCTGTTGATGTCGACGGCAGCCGATACGGTGATCTTCTCGCGCAATTACCCCCTGCTGATTGCCCTCAACGTTGTTCTGGCGCTGGCCATGCTCGGTCTGGTCGGCTGGCAGTTGCGTTCCCTATGGCGCGACTACCAGGCACAGGTGTTCGGTGCACGCCTCAAGCTGCGGCTGATGTTGATGTTCGGCGTCATTGCGGTGCTGCCGGGGGCGCTGGTTTACGGCGTGTCGGTCCAGTTCGTGACGCGCTCCATTGAAAGCTGGTTCGACGTGCGCGTCGAGAAGGCGCTTGAGTCGGGGTTGCACCTTGGCCGTTCGGCCCTCGATGCGATGCTGGCCGACCTTACCGAAAAGAGCCGCGGCATGGCGTTGGAGCTGTCGGATATTCAGGAGTCCTCGCGTCGTTCGGCCCTGCTGCGTTTGCGCGAGGAGAAGGGCGTCGCTTCGGTGGCGCTGTTCTCGGTAGGTGGGCAGTTGTTGTCCAGCGCAACCGGCGAGTTGGGCAGCCTGTTGCCCGAACTGCCCGATCAGGCGCAATTGAAGCAGGCGCGCAACCAACGCGCAGTGAGCGGCATCGAAGGGGAGGGCGACAAGCTCTATCTGCGCGTGCTGGTGCCTGTCGCTTCGCGCGAAGTCTTCGAGGAGCCGCGTATCCTGCAAGTGACGCAGGGGGTGCCGGCGGTGCTGGCCCAGGACGCCGACTCGGTGCAGGACGTCTATCGCGATTATCAGGAACTGCAGCTGGCCCGCCAGGGACTGACCCGGATTTATGCCCTGACCCTGACGCTGACCGTGCTGGTTGCGTTGTTCGGCGCTTTTGCGCTGGCCTATCTGATGGCTCGACGCCTGGCGGCACCGCTCTACATTCTGGCGGAGGGGACGCAGGCGGTCGCCCAGGGCGACTTTTCGCCACGCCAGGCCATCTACAGCGGTGACGAGCTCGGCGTGCTGACCCAGTCCTTCAACCGGATGACGCGCCAGCTCGACGATGCCCGCCGTGAAACCGAGCGCCACCGCAGCGAACTCGAATCGGCGCGCGGCTATCTCGAATCCATCCTGGCCAATCTGTCGGCCGGTGTGCTGGTGTTCGATCGCCGCTTCGTCCTGCGCACGGTCAACGAGGGGGCTCTGAATATCCTGAGCGACGATTTCCAGGGGCTGGTCAGCGTTGCGGCCGAGGAATGGCCGCGCCAGCATGCACTGGGTGAATTCATCCGGCAGCACTTCGCGACGGCCGAAGAGTCTGAGTGGCAGGCACAACTGGAGCTGGAGCGTCCGAACGGCATGCCGCAGGTTCTGCTGCTACGCGGCTCGCGCCTGCCCGAAGCGAGTGGCGGAGGCGATGTAGTGGTATTCGATGATGTGACACGCTTGATCGCTGCCCAGCGTAGCGCCGCCTGGGGTGAGGTGGCGCGCCGCTTGGCGCACGAGATCAAGAACCCGCTGACGCCGATCCAGCTATCGGCTGAACGCTTGCAATTCAAGCTGGCCGAGAAGCTGGTCAATGGCGATGCCGATATGCTGGCACGCGGTACGCAGACCATCATCAATCAGGTCCAGGCCATGAAGCGCATGGTGGACGATTTCCGTGACTATGCCAGACTGCCGGCGCCGGAAGTCTCGTCGCTTGACCTCAATGCCCTGATTGGCGAAGTACTGGGTCTTTACGAGAGTTCATCGGCGACGATAGTCACCGAACTGGCGACCCATCTGCCGAATGTGCTGGGTGATGCTACGCAATTGCGCCAGGTTATCCACAATCTGCTGCGCAATGGCGAGGATGCCCTGGAGGGGCGTGAAGCGCCGCAACTTCGCATCGTTACGGAAGTTGCCGGCCGCCATGCGCGCCTGTTGATTGCCGATAACGGTCCCGGTTTTCCGGTAGAGATGCTGCCACGTGTTTTCGAACCCTATGTGACGACCAAAGCCCGCGGTACGGGACTCGGTCTGCCGATCGTCAAGAAGATCGTCGAGGAACACTCGGGTACCATAGAGATAAGCAATGCACCGGAGGGCGGTGCTCGGATCGATATTCGCCTGCCCCTGGTGAAAGAGGAGGAAGCCAAAAATGGCAATCATTCTGGTCGTTGATGACGAAGTCGGCATCCGCGAACTGTTGTCTGAAATCCTGATCGATGAAGGCTACGATGTGCGCTTGGCCGAAAATGCCGGCTCTGCCCGGCTGGTGCGTCAGGAACTGAGGCCGGATCTCGTCCTGCTCGACATCTGGATGCCGGATACCGATGGCATCAGCCTGCTCAAGGAATGGCACGTTGGCGGCCACCTGACCATGCCGGTCGTCATGATGTCGGGCCACGGCACGATCGATACCGCGGTCGAAGCGACGCGTTTCGGTGCCTTCGATTTCCTCGAAAAGCCGATCGCCTTGCAGAAATTGCTGTCGACCGTACAGAAGGCGTTGAAGCACGACACACCACCGCAGCGACCGCCTCTGACCCTGGAAGCCTTTGCCCGTTCGGGCTTCGTCAAGGAATTCAAGCGCCGCCTGGAACAGGCTGCTGCCAAGTCCCCCGTTTTGTTGATCAAGGGGGCCACTGGCGGAATGGCGGAAATTTGTGCCCGGACGCTGCATGCGCCGCGTTCGCCGTGGCTCGACTTGTCCACGCTGAGCAGTGCGCTGACCCAGGAGGTGCTCGACAAGCAGAGCGGCGGGGTATTGTTTGTTCCCGACCTGGCTGCTCTCGGCAAGA
>JAYRUZ010000003.1:0-34098 GCA_041918795.1 Azonexus sp.
CGTCGGTTTCCATGTAGCAGGTGTACAGCTTCTTCAGCGTATCGACACACTGCGGGATGGAGGCTTCGTTCATGCCCATGCCCTTGGCCAGGGTCAGGGCTTGCTCGTCGGTCAGGCCGACCAGCGGATTGACGAAGACCTTGACGATCTTTTCCGGGGTCTTGTGGGCAACTTCCTCGATGTCCATGCCGCCTTCGTACGAAGCCATCATGGCGACGGACTGGGTGGCACGATCGGTCAGCGCGGCAACGTAGTATTCGTGCTTGATGTCGGCGCCCTCTTCGATCAACAGATGGCGAACCTTCTGGCCTTCCGGACCGGTCTGGTGCGTGACCAGTTGCATGCCGAGAATCTGGCTGGCGTATTCGCGAACTTTTTCGAGCGAGGTTGCGACCTTGACACCGCCGCCCTTACCACGGCCACCGGCGTGAATCTGGGCCTTGACCACCCAGACCTTGCCGCCCAGGGTTTCGGCTGCCTTGACCGCGTCATCGACGGTCGTGCAGTGAATCCCGCGCGGAACCGTAACGCCGAATTTCTTCAGGATTTGCTTGCCCTGATATTCGTGAATTTTCATGCGCTTTCCTTGCGTTTAGTTGAGTTGCGAGCAATGAGCGGTAGCCGTATTTCCCCCGACCCCACCCGGTTATACCGTCTAGAACTCAAAATCTTACCACAGACGGAAAAAATGTTTTCAGGCCAAAATTCATAATTACAGAGTCGATTCCGTGACTTGCATTGCCTTGCGCAGCAGCGGCAGCAACGTGGCGGCAACGAAGACCAGACTCAACACGGCTGCCAGCCAGAAACCGGCAGCCCCCATGGGCGGATGCCAGCGATAACACAGCCAGGTGCCGCCAGCGAGGCCGACGCCCCAGAAGCAGAAAGTCTGCAGCAGCATCGGGACGAAAGTGATCCGGTAGGCGCGCAAGACGTGGCCGGCAATGGTTTGCAGCGCGTCGAAGAACTGATAGACCGCGACGTAGCCGATCAGCCCAAGGGCGACGGCCCGTACTTCCGGCGTATCGGTATAGGTCGCCACCAAAGGTTCGGCGGCCAGCCAGAGCGTCAGGCCGAGCAGGCTGGAGATCACCCCGGCCAGCACCATGCCGGCGCGGACGTTGGCATGCGCCGCACGCCCGTCCCGGGCACCGAGCGCCTGGCCGACGGCCGACATGGTGGCGATACCGAGCGACAGCGGCACCATGTAGGTCAGCGCCGACAGGTTGGCGACGATGCGGTGCCCGGCCACGACCGATGCGCCGAGTTCGGCGACAAAGAGCGCAACCAGTGTGAAGGCGGTGATCTCGACCAGATTGGAAAAGCCCATCGGCAGGCCGAGACGCAGCATTTCCCGCCAAACCTGCCAACGCGGCGCATGCCAGCGCTCAAAGAGCGCCAGATGCCGAAAGGGACCGAGCAGCAAATAGAGCCAGGCGAGCAGGCAGGCGACCCAGCCGATCAGCAGGTTGGACCAGGCGCAACCCAGGACACCCAAGGGTTCGCCTGCCCAAGCGCCGGCAGCCAGCCCCCAGGCCAGTACAGCATGCACAGCCAACGCCGCCAGGCCGATCAGCATCAACACGCGCGGCCTGCCCATCGCATTGAAGAAGGCGTAGAAAGTCCGATAGCACAGCGAAGCCGGCAGCGCCCAGGCGAGCAGGGACAGATAATCCGAGACCTTGGCGGCAACCGCGCCGTCCATCTCGGCCATGCCCATGACAAACCCGGGATGACGCAGGATCAGGATGCCCGGCAGGCTGAGCAGCAGGGCCAGCAACAAGCCTTGCTGCAAGACCTCGACCACTTCGCCTTCGCGGCGGGCGCCGTGCAGATGGGCCACCATGGGCGCCACCGCCTGCACGATACCGACCAGAGCAAACACCACCGAAACGTGGATACCGCCACCGATGGCGACTGCCGCCAGATCCTCCGGGCTGACATGACCGAGTACCGCGGTATCGACCACCATCATGCCAACCGAGGCAATCTGGGCGATGAAGATGGGAAAGGCGTGGGCCAGCAGGCCGCGCATGGCAGTTAACAACATAGCCGGCGATTTTCGCATGCCTGCTGCGGTGCACCGGCAAAAATGGCCAAAATTGATCTGGCTCAACCGGCTGGCAAAATGACAGTTACAAAATGGGCGGTTCAGGAGGGAGTTGAAAATGAATAAAGGCCTTCACGCCATAGAAAACGCCAGCCGCGACGAGATCGCTGCGCTACAGGTCGAGCGCCTGAAATGGACGCTCAATCACGTCTACGAGAACGTGCCGCACTATCGCGCCAAGTTCGACGCCGCCGGCGTCCATCCCGACGACTTCAAGACGCTCGCCGACCTCGCCAAGTTTCCGTTCACGACGAAGCAGGATTTGCGCGACAACTACCCCTACGGCCTGTTCGCCACGCCGCGCGAGAAAGTCGTCCGCATCCACGCCTCAAGCGGCACCACCGGCAAGCCGACCGTCGTCGGCTACACGCAGAAGGACATCGACACCTGGGCCGACCTGATCGCCCGCTCGATCTACGCCTCGGGCGGACGTGCCGGCGACATCGTCCATGTCGCCTACGGCTACGGCCTGTTCACCGGCGGCCTGGGCGCCCACTACGGCGCCGAAAAGCTCGGCTGCACGGTGATTCCGATGTCCGGCGGGCAGACCGAAAAGCAGGTCCAGCTGATCTGCGACTTCAAGCCCAACATCATCATGGTCACGCCGTCCTACATGCTCAATATCGCCGACGAGTTCCGCCGCCAGGGGATCGATCCGCGCAGTACCGAGTTGCGCATCGGCATCCATGGCGCCGAGCCGTGGACCGACGCCATGCGCGGCGAGATCGAAAACGCCTTCGGCATCGACGCCATCGATATCTACGGCCTGTCCGAAGTCATCGGCCCCGGCGTCGCCAACGAATGCGCCGAAACCAAGGATGGCCCGGTGATCTGGGAAGACCACTTCTATCCGGAAATCATCGACCCCAACACCGGCGAAGTGCTGCCCGAAGGCAGTCAGGGTGAGCTGGTCTTCACTTCGCTGACCAAGGAAGCGATGCCGGTCATCCGCTACCGCACGCGCGACCTGACCCGGCTGCTGGCGCCGACCGCCCGCTCGATGCGCCGCATTGGCAAGATCACCGGACGTTCGGACGACATGCTGATCATCCGCGGCGTCAATGTCTTCCCGTCGCAGATCGAGGAACTGATCCTCAAGCAGCCGAAACTGTCCCCGCATTACGTCCTCGAAGTGACGCGCGACGGCCATCTCGACTCGATCAAGGTCAATGTCGAAATGAAACCGGAGTTCCAGTTCGCCAGCGGAGCGGAGAAGGAATTCGTGGCGCACGACCTGCAGCACCACATCAAGTCCTACATCGGCATCTCGGCCCGCATCGAGGTGGTCGAGGTGGGCGGTGTCGAGCGCTCGATCGGCAAGGCCAAACGCGTTATCGACAAGCGCCCGAAGTAAGTCGTCAAACGATTCCGGCGCGTAGCGAGCCGACGCCGTCGATGCCGGCCACCAACTCGTCGCCGCGCACCAGCGGCCCGACGCCGGCCGGCGTGCCGGTATAGATCAGATCGCCCGCCTCCAGCCTGACCAGGGTGGAGAGGTTGGCGATGATCTCCGGCACCTTCCACATCATCGCGTTCAGATCGCCATCCTGGCGCGTTTCGCCATTGACCGTCAGCCAGATGCGGCCGTTTTCCGGATGCCCGCGCTGGCTGGCCGGTGCGATCGCCCCCGCCACCGCTGACTGGTCGAAGCCCTTGCCCATATCCCAGGGATGTCCTTTTTCCTTGGCGCGCGCCTGCAAGTCGCGACGGGTCAGGTCCAGGCCGACGGCATAGCCGAAAATCAGGCTTTTTGCCGCGTCCACCGCAACATTCGCCCCGCCGCTGCCGAGTGCCACGACCAACTCGATTTCATGATGCAGGTTGGCCGTCTGCGGCGGATACGCCACCTCGACCCGGCCCAGACCACCGACCAGCGCATCGCCCGGCTTGCTGAAGAAGAAAGGCGGCTCGCGCCCTTCAGCCTGTTCGATTGCTCCCATTTCGCGCGCGTGGTCGGCGTAGTTGCGGCCGACACAAAAAATCCGGCGCACCGGAAAACGCGCCGCATTGCCGATGACAGGCAGCGAAGTCACAGGATGGGGCGGAAAAACGAAATCCATACATACACCTGGGTTGGGAATTGATCAGGATCAGTAGTGTGCAATATTTCACTACTCGGCGAGCACTCAGGCGGTATCATTTTTCATAAATCACATGGTAGTATTTTTGCCAGATCACCCTGGCTGACATTATTAGAATGGATAGCACCATGCGCCCCAGAACATTCCATCTCAGCATCCTGTGTGCCGCGCTCCTTCCCTGTTTTACCCATGCCGCGGGGCTTGGCGAAATCACCCTGCACTCACGGGTTGGCGAACCTTTGCGCGCCGAGATTCCACTACTGACCGGACCGGGTGAAAGTTTCGATACCGCCTGTTTTTCTCTCGTCCCGGTCCGCGGCTCCGACCTGCCGGTCGTCACCGGCGGCAAAACTCGCCTGGTGCGCGACAGCCGTGGGCTGCGCCTGATTCTGACCGGCACCAAGCCGGTCGCCGAACCGATCTTCATGATCGCCGTGCAAGCCTCATGCGGCATCGATCTGCAACGCGATTACGTGTTGATGCCGCAGCCGCCGCTGATGCTGGCCGACCTCCCGGAGCCGGTGGCACCGATAGCCGTCGTGACCTCCGGCAAGCGAGGTAGCGCGAAATACCGGGAGTGGACGGCACGTCAGGGTGAAACACTGGAGAGTATCGCCGAAGCCCACGCGCCCGGCGGTCTGGCGCAACAGCGCCGCCTGCTTGCGGGCATGAAACGGGCAAATCCCGGCCTATCTCCTGACGAAGTGCTGGCTGACGGCGCCATCGTCCGCATTCCCGACCGCCAGCAACGCATAGCCGCCGAGCGCGAGGAAAGCAACGAGGCCAGCGCCGCTGAGAGCCGCCCGACGCAACCGGCTCCGCAGCCCAAGCCCAAGGTCGCCAAGGCCCGCCCGGCGCCGCCTGCCAACGCCGACAAAACCGGCGACCGGCTGCTCCTCGGCGCAGCCGATGAGATCGTCAAGCCACCCGAAAAGCGCGCCTCCGCCCAAGGCTCGCTACTCGAAGTCGAGGAGCGGATGGCCAAGCTGGAAACCACCATCCAGCAGTTGAACCAGGAAATCGACAAGATGAACGCGGCGTTGGTCCTGGCTACGCAAACCATCGAAACCCAGCAGAAATTGCAACAGGCCCAGAGCCAACTGGCCCAGGCCGCCCCCGCTCAGACGGCGGCCATCAACGCCAGTTCCCTGGCTACTGGTGACAAGGCCGAAGGCGGCAATTGGCTCGAACTACTGCTCAGCGCCCTCGGCGGTGGTGCGGTTGCCGTCGGCCTGGCCAGTTTCCTCGCCCGACGCAAGGAACACACAGCCGAGGAAGAAGCCCCCCTCGCCTTGGCCGCCGGCTATCGCCATGAAGTTCAGGTGCGACCACCAGCTCCCCCTGCACCGCTGGCGGCGAACTCGTTGCCGCCAGCCGCCGAACCGGCACCAGCAGCCCCGGCAGACAATTTCCTGAGCAGCGCACATTCGGGATTTGGCCAGGCCCAGGTCAGCGACCTCGACATCAACCTCAACGATGATAATTCGGTGCTTGAACTGGCCGAAATCATGCTGTCCTTCGGACGTATTCGCGGTGCGGCAGACACCTTGGCGCTGCATATCGAAGAAAGCAGCCCGGACAACATCCGACCGTGGAGCATGCTGCTCGATCTCTACCGGCGCGGCGACATGCGCGAGGAATTCGACTCATTGGCCGCCCGGATGCGCCCCAAGTTCAACGTCAGCATTCCATCATGGGATGACAGCGTTGCTCCGGTTTCCGGCCTCAAGTCACTCGAAGATTACGCGCACATCGTCTGGCGCACCTCGCACAGTTGGGGCACCCAGGAATGTCTCGACTACCTGTACGAACTGACGCATGACAACCGAGCCGGGCAACGCGTCGGCTTCCCGCTTGAAGTGGTCGAGGAAATTGCGCTGCTGATGCGCGTCCTGGAGGTCGGCTACGGGCTGAAACGCCCCGCCTAAACCGGATTGTCGATATCGACAAAGCGGCAGTCCAGGCCGAACGTCGCCGCCAGATGTTCGGCCAGCGCCTTGGCGCCATATCTTTCGGTCGCATGATGCCCGGCTGCCAGGTAGGCGACACGGCTCTCCCGTGCCAGATGAACGGTCTGCTCCGAGATTTCGCCGGAAACGTAGAGATCGACACCGAGCGCTATGGCCTGCTCAAAATAGCCCTGAGCTCCACCCGAGCACCAGGCCAGGCGCCGGATCGGTCGCGTCTCGTCGCCTATCGTCAGCGGCCGTCGACCGAGAACTGCTGCCATTTGTTCGACGACCACGCCGAGGGGAGTCTCCTCCATCAGGCACCCATGCCAGGCGATATCCTGTTCGCCGAAGCGCCCTTCCGACTGCCAGCCAAAATGCTTGGCCAACTGGGCGTTATTGCCGAATTCCGGATGGGCATCGAGCGGCAGATGATAGGCGATCAGGTTGATCTCCTTCTGCAACAGCGTGGCCAGACGCTGCCGGCGGATACCGGTGATGCGACCATCCTCGCCACGCCAGAAATACCCGTGGTGCACCAGAATGGCATCCGCATCGGCCGCCACCGCCGCATCGAGCAGGGCCTGGCTGGCCGTGACACCGGCAACGATACGCCTGACCTCGCCGCGTCCTTCCACTTGCAGGCCGTTTGGGCAATAATCCCGGAACTTTCCCGGCTCCAGCAATCTATCCAGATAGCCGACCAATTCTTCACGCTTCATTGAGACGATCTTCCATGCACAGGTTGTGGCTGATTTTTGCACAAACAGTGACCGTTGCGGTCGCCATCCTGTTCGTGCTGACCACCCTGAAGCCCGAATGGGTTAGCCAGCGCTCGACTGTCGTGCCGCTGCAGGAGGCAACTCCGCTCGAAGGCGAGGAGCGTCACGCGGCCGGCTCCTTCCGCGAGGCTGCCCGCGCCGCCCTGCCCTCCGTCGTGCACATCTACACGACGCAGGAAATCAAGATGCAGCGCCACCCGCTGTTCGACGATCCGATCTTCCGCCACTTCTTCGGGGAGCGTCCTGAATCGTCGCCGCAGCGCAACTCCGGACTTGGCTCCGGGGTCATCGTCAGCGCCAACGGCTACATTCTGACCAACTTCCACGTCATCGAAGGCGCCGACGATATCCAGGTATCGCTGAACGACGGCAAGACCTACAAGGCCAAGATCGTCGGCAGCGACCCCGAATCCGATCTCGCCATCCTGCAGATCAAGGCGGACAAGTTGCCGGCCATCACCTTCGGCCAGATGGACTCGCTCCGCGTCGGCGATGTCGTGCTGGCCATCGGCAACCCCTTCGGCGTCGGGCAGACCGTCACCATGGGCATCGTTTCCGCCCTCGGCCGCTCCCACCTCGGCATCAACACCTTCGAGAACTTCATCCAGACCGATGCGGCGATCAATCCGGGCAATTCGGGCGGCGCCCTGGTCGATACGCGCGGCAACCTGGTCGGCATCAACACGGCAATCTATTCGCGCACCGGTGGCTCGCTCGGCATCGGCTTTGCCATCCCGGTTTCCAGCGCCCGCAGTATCATGGAACAGATCATCCGGCACGGCGCCGTAACCCGCGGCTGGATCGGCGTCGAAGCCCAGGAGATCACCTCGGAACTGGCCGAATCCTTCGGCTTGCCCGACACCGAAGGCGCCCTGATCGCCGGTGTCGTGCGCGGCAGCCCGGCGGACAGCGCCGGCGTCCGCCCCGGTGACGTGCTGCTCGCCGTCAACGGCAAATCGGTCAAGGACCCGCAAGTCATGCTCGACCTGATCGCCGCCCTCACGCCGGAAGAAAAAGTGGCCTTCCGTCTGCGCCGCGACAAGAGCATCGTCGAACTGAACATTCGCATCGGCAAACGCCCGGCCCTGCGCGTCGAGCGGGAGTAAGCCCAGCATGTGCCAGCTTCTGGGCATGAACTGCAACGTGCCGACCGATATCTGCTTTTCATTCACCGGCTTCCAGGCGCGGGGCGGTGCCACCGATGTGCATTCCGACGGCTGGGGCATTGCCTTCTTCGAAGGCAAGGGCACCCGCCTCTTCCTCGATCCTCTGCCTTCCAGCCAATCCCCGATCGCGGAACTGGTGCGTCATTATCCGATCCGCTCGACCAACGTCATCGCTCACATTCGCAAGGCGACGCAGGGCTCCGTCGGGCTTGAGAACACCCATCCCTTCATCCGTGAACTATGGGGGCGTTACTGGATCTTTGCCCATAACGGCAATCTGCTCGACTTCGCTCCGACCCTCGACGGCAGTTTTCTGCCGGTCGGGCTAACCGACAGCGAAAGGGCTTTTTGCTGGTTGCTGCAGGAGTTGCGGCGGCGTTTCGGAGCTTGCATGCCGGAAGACCCGGTGCTCCTGGCTGCCATTCACGACCTGACGTTGCAGATTGCGCGGCACGGCGAATTCAACTTCCTGCTCACCCAGGGCGACAGCCTGTTCGCCCATGCCTCGACACGGCTCAGCTACATCGTCCGCCGGGCGCCCTTCAGCCAGGCCCACCTGATGGATCAGGACGTCACGGTCGACTTCAGCGACGTGACGACACCGGACGACCGGGTCGCCGTGATTGCGACGGCACCGCTGACCGACAACGAACAGTGGGAAACGATGCCGCCCGGTACGCTCTGGTGGTTCAGCGAAGGCAAAGTGGCCGGCCGTTATGAAACACTGCCCGGCCCCGAGCGCAAACCGGCCCGCTCAGTCGCCTGAGAGCTTGCGGAACTCCGCTTCGGCGGCATCCATCTCGGCATCCATTTTTGCCGAATTTTCGTCGTGCACCGCAGCAGTCTCCTCCTTGCGAGGAGAAGAGACCAGGCGGGCCGCCAGGATGCCCAATTCGTAGAGCAGGCACATCGGGATGGCCAACGCCAGCTGCGAAACCACATCCGGCGGCGTAACCACTGCTGCCACGACGAAGGCGGCGACGATAAAGTAGGAGCGCCATTCCTTGAGCTTCTCGACAGTGACGACGCCCAGCTTGACCAGCACCACCAGCGCCACCGGCACCTCGAAGGCGATGCCGAAAGCGAGGAACATGGTCATCACGAAGGACAGATAGGCCTCGATATCCGGGGCCGGCGTGATGCTCTTCGGCGCAAAGCTGTTGATGAAGTGAAACACCTGGCCGAATACAAAGAAATAGCAAAAAGACATCCCAGCCATGAAAAGTAAGGTGCTGGAGACGATCAATGGGATGCCCAGGCGTTTCTCATGGGCGTAAAGCCCCGGTGCGATGAACCCCCAGGCCTGGAAGAGCACGAATGGCAAGGCCAGCACGAAGGCGACCATGCCGGTCACCTTGAGCGGCACCATGAACGGGGTGATGACGCCGATGGCGACCATCTTGGTCCCCTCGGGCAATGCCTGGGTCAGCGGAGCCGCCAGCATGTCGTAAATATTGCCCGGCCCGGGATAGAAGCAGAGCACGCCGAAGACGACGCCAATCGCGATCAGGCTGCGCAAGAGCCGATCGCGCAACTCCACCAGATGGGAGATAAAAGACTCTTCGGGGCTATCGGTCATACAACGGGTTTTTCCGGCTTGACGGACGCCACGGCCGCCTCGGCCTCGCTGGTCAATTGCTGCGTCGTCGCATTCAGCTCGGCAACGGCCTCCTGGGCCGGCGTTTCAACGGCGCTGCGGGCGGTTTCATATTCCTTGCGCACCGAATCCTCCAAGGTACGGGCCGATTCGACGACCTGCGACTGGAGCTTTTTCAACTCATCGAGTTGCACTTCCCGATTGATATCGGCCTTGACGTCATTCACATAGCGCTGGGCCCTGCCCAACAAATGGCCGAGCGTGCGCGCCACCTTGGGCAGGCGCTCGGGACCAATGACAACCAGCGCCACGACGCCAATCACCAACAACTCGGAAAAGCCGATATCGAACATCTCAACTCAACTTGAAGTTCAGGCACCACGAGGGCTGCCCGAAAGATCACGACTTCGTCTTGTCCTTGACCTCGACGTCGATGGTCTGGCCGCTCACTTGCTGCGGCGCGTCGGCCGGCTTGTCGGCATTCGCGTCCTTCATGCCGTCCTTGAACCCCTTCACCGCACCGCCCAGATCCTGGCCAACATTGCGCAGTTTCTTGGTGCCGAAAATCAACATCACAATGACCAGTACGATCAGCCAATGCCAAATGGAAAAGCTACCCATGAATGTCTCCTGAAGCTTAAATGCGTTTGAGCATGGGGCCGACCGGTTCCGGTCCGCCCACGATATGTGCATGCAGATGCGGCACTTCCTGCTGGCCAACGCGGCCAGTATTGATGATCACCCGAAAGCCATCCGGACTGCCTTGAGCCACCGCAATTTCGTTGGCCTTGGCCAGCATCTTGCCCAGCACCGGTGTATCGTCGGCCGACACGGTCGCCAGCGACGTAATATGCCTCTTCGGGATGACGAGAATATGAACCGGGCGCGCCGGATTGATATCCTTGAACGCGTAGATATCCTCATCCTCGTACACCTTCGCCGAAGGAATCTTGCCTTCGATGATTTTGCAGAAGATGCAGTCGCTCACTTGTTCTGGCCCCGTGCAGCTTTTTCGTCGATCCCGGAAATTCCCTCGCGACGCCGCATTTCCTGCGACACATCCTCGATACCGAGATCGTAGAAGGCAAGCAGGACGAGCACGTGGTAGATCACGTCGGTGGATTCCCAGACGATCTTCAGACGCTTGCCTTCCTTGCCGGCCATGATCAGTTCGGCGCACTCCTCGCCGATCTTCTTCAGGATGGAGTCCGGGCCTTCCGCGAACAGCTTGGCCGTGTAGGACTTTTCCGGATCGGCATGTTTGCGCGAAGCCAGAGTCTCGGAGAGACGATGCAGGATGTCATGCGTGCTCATTTGTAGATTTCCTTCGGGTCTTTCAGAACCGGATCGACGGGAAGCCACTTTTCCCCGTGCAATTCATTGAAGAAACAGCTTTCTCGACCAGTATGGCAGGCAATGCCGCCCACCTGCTCGATGCTCAACAGCAGGACGTCGCCATCGCAATCGGTGCGGATGGACTTCACTTTCTGGAAGTGGCCCGACTCCTCACCCTTGCGCCACAGACGCTTGCGCGAACGCGACCAGTATACCGCGTTGCCGCATTTCACCGTTTCCTGAAGCGACTCGCGATTCATGTAGGCGAACATCACGACACGCCCGGCTTCGTCCTGCGCAATGGCGGGAATCATGCCGTCGGCGTCCCACTTGAGGGCATCCAGCCAAGGCAGGGCGTTGTCGAGGTCGGCCATGACGAATCAGAGACGCACTTCGATGCCGCGCGCCGCCATGTATTCCTTGGCCTGGCGCACGGTGTATTCGCCGAAGTGGAAGATGGAAGCGGCCAGCACCGCATCGGCACGGCCTTCGGTCACGCCATCGGCCAGATGCTGCAGGTTGCCGACGCCACCGGAGGCGATGACGGGAATGCGCACTGCGTCCGAGACACCGCGCGTCAACGCCAGATCGAAACCGTTCTTGGTGCCGTCACGGTCCATGCTGGTCAACAGGATTTCGCCGGCGCCCAGCGACTCGACCTTCCTGGCCCATTCAATGGCGTCCAGCCCGGTGTCGTTACGACCGCCGTGTGTAAACACATGCCACTTGCCCGGCGCGACCTGCTTGGCGTCGATGGCGACGACGATGCACTGCGAGCCGACCTTGGACGAAGCGTCGAAAACGAGATCCGGGTTCTGCACGGCCGCCGTATTCATCGATACCTTGTCGGCACCGGCGTTGAGCAGGCGGCGGACATCCTCCACCTTGCGCACACCGCCGCCCACGGTCAGCGGAATGAACACCTGCTCGGCACAGGCTTCGACGATGTGCAGGATGATGTCGCGCTGATCGCTGGAGGCCGTGATGTCGAGGAAGGTCACCTCGTCGGCGCCCTGCTCGTCGTAACGGCGAGCGATCTCGATCGGGTCGCCGGCATCGCGCAGGTCAACGAAATTGGTCCCCTTGACGACACGGCCCGCCGTAACGTCAAGACAGGGAATGATGCGCTTGGCGAGCATCAGGCGCCCAGCTCGTCGGCCAGCCTTTGCGCTGCCGCGAAGTCGAGCGAACCGTCGTAGATGGCGCGCCCGGCGATGGTACCGATGACGCCCTCGCCCTCGACGGCACACAGGTTGCGGATGTCGTCGAGATTGGACAAACCGCCGGAAGCGATGACCGGGATGGTCAGCGCCTGCGCCAGACGCACGGTGGCTTCGATATTGATACCGGACAGCATGCCGTCGCGGCCGATGTCGGTATAGATGATCGACTCGACGCCGTAATCCTCGAACTTCTTGCCCAGATCGACGACATCGTGACCGGTCAGCTTGGACCAGCCGTCAGTCGCCACCTTGCCGTCCTTGGCATCCAGGCCGACGATGATGTGGCCGGGGAAGGCGGTGCAGGCGTCGTGCAGGAAGCCGGGATTCTTGACCGCGGCCGTGCCAATGATGACGTAGGACAAACCGCCGTCCAGACAGGCCTCGATGGTGTCGAGATCACGGATGCCGCCGCCCAGCTGGACGGGAATCTCGTCGCCGACCTCAGCCAGGATGGCCTTGATCGCCGCGGCATTCTTCGGCTTGCCGGCGAACGCCCCGTTCAGGTCGACCAGATGCAGGCGACGCGCGCCCTGGGCCAGCCAATGGCGGGCCTGCTCGGCCGGGCTTTCGGAAAATACGGTGGCCTGTTCCATCAGGCCCTGCTTCAAACGGACACATTGCCCGTCCTTCAAATCAATCGCAGGAATAATCAGCATGGGATTTTTGCGGAAAAGAAATTCGACAGGAGCGAATTAGGGACGCCACTCGACAAAGTTTTTCAGGAGTTGCAGGCCGTCGCGAGCGCTTTTCTCGGGGTGGAATTGGACCGCGAAGATATTATCCCGGCCCACTGCACAGGTAAAGGGGAGGCCATAGGTGCACGTTCCCATCACCAGATCGAGCTCGGTCGGCTGCACGAAATAGCTGTGCACGAAATAGAAGCGGGCACCGTCGTCGATCCCTTGCCACAGCGCGTGATCGTTCTGGCCCACCTCGTTCCAGCCCATGTGCGGCACCTTCAGGCGCTCGCCGTTGGCCAGCACCATCTTGTCGTCGGGAAAGCGCACGACATTGCCCGGAAAGACGCCGAGTGCAGGGACATTGCCTTCGTCGGAATGGTCGAACAGCATTTGCTCGCCAACACAGATACCGAGGAAAGGTTTGTCCTTGGCCGCTTGCAACACCGCGCCGCGCAGGCCGCGGGCATCCAGCTCGCGCATGCAATCCGGCATCGCGCCCTGGCCGGGGAAGACGACGCGTTCGGCGGCGGCGACCACGGCCGGATCGGCCGTCACGACCACCGGCTTGCCATCGGACACGTGCTCCAGCGCCTTCGACACCGAGCGCAGGTTGCCCATGCCGTAGTCGATCACGGCGATGTTGCCAGCGCTCACAGCGTGCCTTTCGTCGACGGCATGGCACCGGCCATGCGCGGATCGGGCGTGACTGCCATGCGCAGGGCGCGACCGAAGGCCTTGAAGATGGTCTCGGCCTGGTGGTGGGCGTTCTTGCCGCGCAGGTTGTCGATGTGCAGCGTCATGCCGGCGTGGTTGACCAGGCCGTGGAAGAATTCGGAAACCAGATCGACATCGAAGGCGCCGATCATGCCGCGCGTGAAGTCGACATTGAACTCCAGGCCGGGACGGCCGGACAAGTCGATGACCACGCGCGACAGCGCCTCGTCGAGCGGCACATAGCTGTGGCCGTAACGGGTCAGGCCCTTCTTGTCGCCCCAGGCCTTGGCCAGCGCCTGGCCGAGCGTGATGCCGATATCCTCGACGGTGTGGTGCGCATCGATGTGCAGGTCGCCCTTGGCGTCGACATCGAGGTCGATCAGGCCGTGACGGGCAATCTGGTCGAGCATGTGGTCGAGGAAAGGCACGCCGGTAGCGAACTTGCCCTGACCGGTGCCATCGAGGTTGAGACGCACGGTGATCTGCGTCTCGAGGGTGTTACGGGTAACTTCGGCTTGCCGCATGGCTTGGCACTGTAAAACGTTGAATCGGGAGGCCATGATACCATTTCGGCCTACTTTTACGCCTTTCGTGAAAACCCCATGAGTCGTTTCTGGAGCAAGGTCGTCCGCGACCTCACCCCCTACGTGCCGGGCGAGCAGCCCAAGATCGCCAACCTGATCAAGCTCAACACCAACGAGAACCCCTATCCGCCCTCGCCCAAGGCCTTGGCGGCGATCCAGGCGGAGCTCGGTGGCGACGCGGCGCGCCTGCGCCTCTACCCGGACCCCAATGCCGATCTGCTCAAATCAGCCATCGCCAAGCGGCATGGCGTGACGACGGCGCAGGTCTTCGTCGGCAACGGCTCGGACGAGGTGCTGGCCCATGTCTTCATGGCCTTGCTCAAGCACGAAGCGCCGATTCTCTTCCCGGACATCAGCTACAGCTTCTACCCGGTGTATTGCGGCCTGTACGGCGTGCCCTACATCCAGGTGCCGCTGGCCGAGGATTTCACCATCAATCCCGACGACTACAGTGGCCAGACCTGGAACGGCGAACAGTGCGGCGGCATCATCTTCCCCAATCCGAACGCCCCGACCGGCCGCCTGCTGCCGCTGGCCGCCATCGAGCAGATGCTCGAGGCCAACCCGGACGCCGTCGTCGTGGTCGATGAAGCCTACGTCGATTTCGGCGGCGAGACGGCGATTTCGCTGGTCGACCGTTACGACAACCTGCTCGTCGTGCACACCCTGTCCAAATCCCGCTCGCTGGCCGGCCTGCGCGTCGGTTTCGCGGTCGGCCATGCGGATCTGATCGAGGCCCTGGAGCGCGTCAAGAACAGCTTCAACTCTTACCCGCTCGACCGCCTGGCCATCGTCGCCGCCGTCGCCGCCATCGAGGACGAAGCCCACTTCACCGAGTGCTGCAACAAGGTCATCGCCACCCGCGACACGCTGACCGCCGACCTTGCCGGCCTCGGCTTCGCGGTGCTGCCCTCGGCCGCCAATTTCATTTTCACCCGCCACCCGCAGCGTGACGCCGCCGAACTGGCCAAGGCATTGCGCGAGCGCGGCATCATCGTGCGCCACTTCAAGCTGCCGCGCATCGACCAGTTCCTGCGCATCACAATCGGCACGGATGGCGAATGCCAGGCCTTGGTCGCCGCGCTGCGCGAGATTCTCGGATGAGCGCCCGCGACATCGTCTGGAAACGCCCGGACGGCAGCATCGTCGCCTGCACCGAGAAGATCAAGGTGCTGCGCGAGAACCTCGAAGAACTGCGCCAGATGGCGCAGGATGCCTTCGAGGATGCGCTGCTGATGGAATGCGAGGAAGGCCAGATTCGCGCCGTGTTCCAGGAAGTGATCGGCGGGCTGGTCAATCCCTACGTCGGTAATTGACCGACGACGCACCGCAACAGGCGACTGCTGCGGTGCACTGCCCCAAAAGGGCAAAAATCAGATCAGCCCAGCCAGCCCCATCGCCGCGCCGGCGGCGATGAACCACAGCGGATGCAGCTTGCTGCGCAGGCTGGCGACAACCGTGGCGGCCACCAGTAACCACGCTGCCCAACCGAACTGGGCTGCCTGGGCGATCAGCGTCGCGCCGGAAAAAATCAGCCCCACGGCCAGCGGCGAGACGCCAAGACTGACCGCCTTCTGCCAGCGCTTGCCGGCGAAGCTCTCCCAGCGATCGATCAGCAGGTAGATCAGCACGCTCATCGGCAGGCACATGGCCAGCGTAGCGGCCAGCGCGCCGGCCAGCCCGGCCACTTTCCAGCCGATCAGCGTCACCACCAGTACATTCGGCCCCGGCGCAGCCTGGGCGATGGCGTAAAGGTGGGTAAAGGTCGTGTCATTCAGCCAATGATGGTTTTCCACGACAACGCGGTGCATTTCCGGCAGCAAGGCGGTCGCACCGCCGAAAGCGACGAAGGACAAGAGCGCGAATTCGAGGAAAAGCTGGACGACGATCATTTTCGCCCCAGCTTCCAGTAAGCCACGCCGCCGGACAGCAGCAGCCCGCCCAGCATGACCCACGGCATCGGCCAGCGCAGCCAGGCAATGGCGGCGACCACCAGCAGCGTAAAGGGCAGGAAAGCCGCCTTGTCCTTGATCGCCATGCCCATGCGCCAGGCCATGGCGAAGAGCAGGCCGCAACCGACGGCCGCGATGCCACGCAACATGCCTTGCGCCAGCGGCAGGCTGCCGTAGGCGTCGTAGAGCAATGCCAGCAGCAACACGATGGCCAGCGGTCCGGCGAGCAAGCCGACCGGTGCGACGATGGCTCCGAGCAGCCCTTGGTAACGCTTGCCGACAACCACCGCCAGATTGACCACGTTCGGCCCGGGCAGGAACTGACAGAGACCGAGCTGGGCGTTGAATTCCTCGGCCGTCATCCAGCGCTTTTCCTCGACCAGCATGCGCCGGGCGAAGGGCAGCACGCCGCCGAAGCCGGACAGGCCGACCGATGAAAAACCCAAAAAAAGCGCCCGGAGGTCCGGGCGGCTTGTGGATTCAGGCAGTGCTGCGGTGGACAACGCTTTTTCTCAGTTTTCCAGCCGGAACTCGGCCGACTTGGCGTGTGCCGGCAGGCCCTCGCCCTGCGCCAGCGTCGAGGCGATCTTGCCCAGCGTCTGCGCGCCGGCCTTGGACACCTTGATCAGGCTGGTGCGCTTCTGGAAGTCGTAAACCCCCAACGGCGACGAGAAACGGGCCGAGCCGGAAGTCGGCAGCACGTGGTTCGGGCCGGCGCAGTAGTCGCCGAGCGATTCCGAGGTGTAGTGGCCGATGAAGATGGCGCCGGCGTGGTGAATCTTCTCGACCCACGGGTCCGGGTTGTCGAGCGCCAGCTCCAGGTGCTCCGGCGCGACGCGGTTGGCGATGGCCACCGCTTCGTCCATGTCGCGCACCAGAATGAAGGCACCGCGATTGGTCAGCGAAGTGCGGATCACCTCCTGTCGCGGCATGGTCGGCAGCAGCTTCTCGATGCTGGCTTGGACGCGCTCGATGAAGCCGGCGTCGGTGCAGATCAGGATCGACTGCGCCAGTTCGTCGTGCTCGGCCTGCGAGAACAGATCCATCGCTACCCAGTCCGGGTTGCCCGAGCCATCCGACACCACGAGGATTTCCGACGGGCCGGCCACCATGTCGATGCCGACGATACCAAACACTCGGCGCTTGGCGGTGGCGACATAGGCATTGCCCGGGCCGACGATCTTGTCCACCTGCGGCACGGTCTGCGTGCCGTAGGCCAGCGCGCCGACAGCCTGGGCACCGCCCATGGTGAACACCCGGTCGACACCGGCCAGGCAGGCGGCGGCCAGCACCAGCTGGTTATGCTCGCCACCCGGCGTCGGCACGACCATGATCAGCTCCTTGACGCCGGCAACCTTGGCCGGAATCGCGTTCATCAGCACCGACGACGGATAGGCCGCCTTGCCGCCCGGCACGTAGAGACCGACGCGGTCGAGCGGGGTAATCATCTGGCCGAGCAGGGTGCCGTCGGCCTCGGTGTACGACCAGCCCTCCATCTTCTGCCGCTCGTGATAGGCGCGCACGCGCTGGGCGGCGGCTTCCAGGGCAGCGCGACGATCAGCCGGCAGGCCATCGAGCGCCTTCAGCATTTCCGTCTTCGACAGTTCGAGATCGGCCATGCTGGCGGCCGTCAGGCGGTCGAACTTGTTGCTGTAGTCGACCACCGCCGCATCGCCGCGCGCCTTCACGTCAGCCAGAATGCCGGCGACGGTGCGTTCGATGCCTTCGTCAGCCGCCGCCTCGAAGGCCAGCAGCGCATCCATTTTTGCCATGAAATCGGCGTCCACCGTGGCAAGGCGCTTGATCGCGAGCATTTACTTCTCCACCGCCTGGGCAAAGGCGTCGATGATCGGTTGCAGGGTTTCGCGCTTGACCTTCAACGAGGCCTGATTGACCACCAGGCGCGAGGAAATGTCCATGATGTGCTCGACGGCGACCAGCTTGTTCGCCTTCAGCGTGCCGCCGGTAGACACCAGATCGACGATGGCGTCCGACAGGCCGGCCAGCGGCGCCAGCTCCATCGAACCGTAGAGCTTGATCAGGTCGACATGCACGCCCTTGCTGGCAAAGTGCTCGCGTGCCGTCTTGGTGTATTTCGAGGCCACCTTGAGGCGGGCGCCCTGGCGCACCGCGTTGGCGTAGTCGAAGCCTTCCGGCACGGCAACCATCATGCGGCATTTGGCGATTTCCAGATCGAGCGGCGCATACAGGCCTTCGCCGCCATGCTCGATCAGCACATCCTTGCCAGCCACGCCGATGTCGGCCGCGCCGTACTGCACGTAGGTCGGTACGTCGGTGGCGCGGACGATGACGACGCGCACGTTAGGCTGATTGGTTTCGATGATCAGCTTGCGCGAGGTTTCCGGATTTTCGGTCGGGACGATACCGGCAGCGGCCAGCAGCGGCAGGGTTTCGTCGAAGATGCGGCCCTTGGAAAGGGCGATGGTGATGGTCGTCACGGTCAGACAGCCTGAATGCAAAGACCGCATTTTACCGCAAGCACCGACAACCCCGCTCGCCAGCGGGGCTATCGGGGCAATTGATGTTGGCTACAGGTAACCCAGATGGCGCGGCAGCCACAAGGCCAGATCGGGGATGAAGGTGACCAGGAGTACCGTACTGCCCATCGCCAGCACCATCCACAGGACCCAGCCGACCGTCGCATCCATCGGTATTCCTGCCATCCGGCTGGTCACCATCAGGTTCACACCCATCGGCGGCGTAAACTGCCCCAGCGCCAGATTCATCGTGATGATCACGCCAAACCACACCAGATCCCACTGGAAGTGCGTCGCAATGGGCAGCAGCAAAGGCAGGAAGATGAAGTAGATGGAAATGGCATCGAGGAACATGCCGGCGACCAGCAACAGAGCCTGGATGGTCAGCAGCATGCCGGTTTCCGACAGCCCGGCGCCGAGCACGGCCAGGGCCAGGCGGTCGAAGGTGCTCAGGGTGCTGCTCGCCCAGGCGAAGACGCTGGCCAGGGCGACGATGATCATGATCACCGAGGAAATCTCGGCCGATTCGACGAACACCTTGTAGATGTCGCGCCAGCCCAATTGGCGATAGATCACGGTACCGACGAAGATACCGTAGAACACTGCCACGACGGCGGCTTCAGTCGGCGTGAACGCCCCCGAGCGCATGCCCCCCAGGATGATGACTGGCGCTGCCAGCCCCCAACCAGCCTCCTTCAGGCTTTGCCAGAAGGGTGGACGCACCTCGGTCGCCTCCGCCTCGAAGCCATTGCGTACCGACAGCCACCAGGCCATCAGGATCAGCGAAATGCCGACCAGGATGCCCGGAACGATGCCGCCCGCGAACAAGGCTGGCACCGAGGCGGCCGGCACCAGCAGGCTGTAGATGACGAAGGCGATGGATGGCGGGATCAGGATGCCGGTCGAGCCGGCGGCACCGATCACCGAAGCGGTGAAGGCACGCGGATAGCCGGCCTTGATCATCGACGGCAACATCACCGCGCCGACGGCGGCCGAATCGGCCGGCCCCGAGCCGGAAATGCCGCCCATGATCATCGCCACCAGTATGGCCACGATGGCCAGGCTGCCCTTGCGCTGACCGACCAGCGCCGAGGCAAAGCGGACGATACCGGCCGCCACGCCGGCGCGCTCGAAGATCAGTCCGGCAATGACGAAGACCGGGATCGCCATCAGCGGGTACTTGGCGATGCCGGTATAGACATTGGTCGGCAAGGACAGCATGCCGAAATCGGCGACGGCGACCACCGCCACGCCAGCCAGCCCCATGGCCACGGCAATCGGCACACCGGCGAACATCAACAGGGCGAAAACGCCGAACAGGAGCCAATCCATCATGCTGACTTCCTCCGCAGGAGCAAAACCAGCACGCGCAGGACAACGAGGACCGATAGCAGAGGCAGCCAGACGGTGTACCACCATTGCGGCACGCCGAGCGATGGCGAGGTCACCTCGAAGTTGTAGTCATCCCAGGCCATGCGGCCGCCGTACCACGCCAGCAGAGCAAACATCAGCAGACTGCAGGACAGGGAAAAACGATAGGCCGCCGCCTTGATCGCCGGCTTGCGTTCGACCAGGTATTCGATGGCGATGTGATGATTGGTCACGAAGGCGTGCGAGGCGCCGACCAAGGTCATGACGACCAGCAGCGCCACCGAGATTTCCTCGGTGAAGGCGAAGGAGATATCGGTGAAATAGCGGACCAGCACGTTGGCCATGGTCAGCAGGCAGAGTACGCCCATCGAGGCGGCCATCAGGAAGCGTTCGACGGCGCCGAGCGTGAATTTACCGCCGGCACCTTGCTTGTCGGAATCGGACATGGGATGCGGAAAAACAAAAAAGCCACGCCACCGGCCGGCAGCGTGGCATCAGGAAGGAATCAGCGCTTGGCGATGGAGGCTTCGGCTTTCTTGACCAGATCGGCGCCGATAGTCTTGGCCCACTTGTCGTAGACCGGACGGGTCGCCTGCACGAAGGCGTCGCGTTGCGCCGGCGTCAGTTGGGTCACCGTGACGCCGGAGGCTTCGATCTGCTTGAGCACGGCGTTGTCGTTGCCGGCAATGCCCTTGCGCGCCTTCTCGACATTCTCGCGACCGGCTTGCAGCGCCGCCTGCCGCACGGCTTCGCGATCGGCCGGCGTCCAGCTGTTCCACACCTGCTTGTTGACCACGAAGATCAGTGGATCGGCGACGTAATGCCACAGCGTCAGGTACTTCTGGCCAACGGTGGGCAGCTTGGCGGCGACGAAGACCGACAGCGGGTTTTCCTGGCCATCGACGGCGCCCGAAGCCAGCGCCGGCTGGGCATCGGCCCAGCTCATCTGGGTCGGGTTGGCGCCCAGCGCGCTGAAGGTTTCGTTATAGAGCGGCGAGCCGACGACGCGGAACTTCATGCCCTTCATGTCGGCCGGCGAGGCGATGGCACGCTTGGAGTTGGACATTTCACGGAAGCCGTTCTCGCCCCAGGCCAGCGGAATCACGTCGCCCTTCTTTTCCAGCACGGCGAACAGGTCCTTGCCGACCTCGCCCTGGGTCAGCGCATCGATCGCCTTGTAGTCCGGCATCAGGAAGGGCAGCGAGAAGAGATTGAGTTCCTTGATCTGCGGCGACCAGTTGATGGTCGAGCCGATCGACATGTCGATGACGCCCTGGCGAATCGCGGTGAATTCACGCGTCTGCTCGCCGCCGACCAGCGAATTGCCGGAGTAGAGCTTGATGTTGATGCGCCCCTGCGTTTTTTCCTTGACCAGCTCGATCCAGCGCTCGCCTGCCTGGCCCCACGGGAAGGCCGGGCCCAGCGTGGTGGAGAGACGGTATTCGGCACGGTAGGTCTGGGCCTGAGCGGCCGGCGCCAGCAGGGTGGCAGCGACGGCAGCGGCAATGAAGGTTCTGCGCAACATCGATCTCTTCTCCGTTGTTATTGAAATGGAGTATCGATTATCGGCGTGCCCTGCCTCGCCTGACAACCATTGGCATAGGCATTTTTGCCTATTTTTGCTGGTGCACCGCAGCAGCCGGACAAGCCGCGCTGCCAATGGCCTACGCTCGTGGACTGGCGCAGACGCCGATCAGCGAGGGCCAGCCAGCAACAACCGTGGGCAAATCAGCGAACGCGTTTGACGCTGGCGCCGAGCTTGGCCAGCTTTTCCTCGATACGCTCGTAGCCGCGGTCGAGGTGATAGATGCGGTCGATCACCGTTTCCCCCTGGGCAACCAGCGCGGCGATGACCAGCGAAGCCGAGGCGCGCAGGTCGGTGGCCATGACCGTGGCACCTTCCAGGCGCTCGACACCGCGCACGATGGCGTTGTTGCCTTCGATCTGGATGTTGGCGCCGAGACGCATCAGCTCGTTCACATGCATGAAGCGGTTTTCGAAGATGGTCTCGCGGATGGTCGCCACGCCGTCGGCCACGCAGTTGATGGCCATGAACTGGGCCTGCATGTCGGTCGGGAAGGCCGGATACGGCGCGGTGCGCAGGCTGACCGCCTTCAGGCGCTGCGGCGCCTTGAGACGGATGGCGTCGCGTTCGACAGTGATGTCGCAACCGGCGTCCATCAGCTTGTCCACCACGGTATCGAGGTAGGCCGCCGAAGTCTTGAGCAGGCGAACGTCGCCGCCGGTGGCAGCAGCGGCACACAGGTAAGTACCGGTCTCGATGCGGTCGGGCATGATCGAATGCTCGGCCGCATGCAGCTTGTCGACACCCTGGATGCGGATGACGTCCGTCCCGGCGCCGGAAATGCGCGCGCCCATGCTGACCAGGCAATTGGCCAGGTCGACCACTTCCGGCTCGCGCGCGGCGTTTTCGATGATGGTTTCACCTTCGGCCAGACAGGCAGCCATCATCAGGTTCTCGGTGCCGGTCACGGTGACCATGTCGGTGCAGATGCGTGCGCCCTTCAGGCGGCTGGCCTTGGCATGGACATAGCCCTGCTCGACCTTGATCTCGGCGCCCATGGCCTGCAGGCCCTTGATGTGCTGATCGACCGGACGCGCCCCGATGGCGCAACCGCCGGGCAGCGACACGCGCGCTTCGCCGCAGCGGGCGACCAGCGGGCCGAGCACGAGGATGGAGGCGCGCATGGTCTTCACCATGTCGTAGGAAGCCACCGGATTGTTCAGGCCGCCGCCGTTGAGCACGATGCCATCGATGCCGTCCATGGTCACGCCGACGCCCATGTCGCCCAGCAAGCGCAGCATGGTCGAGATGTCGTTGAGGTGCGGCACATTGGTGAAATGCAGCGGCTCGGCGGTGAGCAGCGAGGCACACAGGATGGGCAGCGCCGCATTCTTGGCGCCGGACATGGCGACTTCGCCCGAAAGGACGCTTCCGCCCTGAATCAACAGCTTATCCACGTTGTGCGCTCCATTCTTCCGGGGTCAGGGTCTTGAACGAGATGGCGTGCAATTCGCCGGTCGCCAGCTTGTCCTGCAAGGTCTGGTAGACACGCTGCTGGCGCTGCACCCGGCTCTTGCCCGCGAACTCGTGGCTGACCACGATGGCCTGAAAATGCTGGCCGTCGCCGTCCAGTTCGAGAAATTCGCAGGCCAGGCCGGCGAGGATGAGTTGCTTGATGGTTTCGGGGTGCATCGTGTCAGGCTCTTAGCTTCCAACCCTGCCTGAGCAGCCGCAGCGTCAGCCACGTTACCGCCAGGAAGCAGGCAACGACCACCGCCAGGCTGGTTTCGGGCGGCACGTCGGAGACGCCGAAAAAGCCATAACGGAAACCGTCGATCATGTAAAAAACGGGATTGTAATGCGATACCCCTTGCCAGAATGTGGGCAAAGAGTGAATCGAATAGAAAACGCCGGACAACATAGTCAACGGCATGATCAAAAAGTTCTGGAAAGCGGCCAACTGATCGAATTTTTCCGCCCAGATACCGGCGATCATGCCGGCTGCGGCGAACAGGGCGCCCCCCAGCATCGAGAAGACGATGATCCAGATCGGCGCCACCACTTTCAGTTCGGCGAACCAGAGCGTTGCTGCCAGCACGCCAACGCCAACCAGCAAGCCGCGCACAACGGCCGCCAATACGTAGGCAGCAAAGAAAGCGCTGTACGGAATCGGCGGCAGCAGGACGAACACGATGGAGCCGGTGATCTTGGCCTGGATCAGGCTGGACGACGAATTGGCGAAGGCATTCTGCAGCACCTGCATCATCACCAAGCCGGGAATCAGGAAACTGATGTAGCGCACGCCATGCACCTGCACATGCTCGTCCAGCACGTGGCCGAAAATCAGCAGGTAAAGCAGCGCCGTCAGCACCGGTGCGGCGACGGTCTGGAAGCTGACCTTCCAGAAGCGCAGGAATTCCTTTTCGAACAGGGTCAGGAAGCCGATCATGATTGCAGCGTCCTGACAAAGACCTCTTCCAGCGACGCACCGGGATGCGCCGCCATCAGGTTGGCCGTGGTATCGAGTGCCACCACCTTGCCCTGCTTCATCAGCGCGATGCGGTTGCACAGCGCCTCGGCTTCTTCCAGATAATGCGTGGTCAGGATGATGGTGTGGCCTTCGTTGTTCAGGCGGCGGATGAATTGCCACAAGCCCTGACGCAACTCGACATCGACCCCGGCCGTCGGCTCGTCGAGCACGATGACCGGCGGCTTGTGCACCAGCGCCTGGGCAACCAGCACACGACGCTTCATGCCGCCTGACAAACGACGCATGTTCACGTTGGCCTTGCTCGTCAGGTCGAGGTTCTCCAGGATTTCATCGATCCAGTCGTCATTCTTGCGAATGCCGAAGTAGCCGGACTGGATGCGCAGCGTCTCGCGCACATTGAAGAACGGGTCAAAGACCAGTTCCTGCGGCACGACGCCAAGTCGACGACGCGCTTCACGAAAATCCTCGACCACATCGTGGCCCATCACCTTGAGCGAACCGGAATCGGGCCGCACCAGACCGGCCAATGATGAAATCAATGTCGTCTTGCCGGCGCCGTTCGGACCGAGCAGACCGAAGAATTCGCCCGGTTCGATTGCCAGCGATACACCGTCGAGCGCGCGCAGCGAACCGAAATTCTTGACGACGTCGACGATGGAAACAGCTGCGCTCATGCCTGTCCTGCTCAAGCCAGCGGCAGCAGATCGGAAACTCCGTAGAGTTCGGCCAGCGAACGCACCCCGACCGGAATTTGGGCAAATTTGACCGTGCACCGCAGCAGTGCAGCCGCCCGCAGCCAGCCGAGCATCACCGCCACGGCGGACGAATCAGCTTCGTTCACGGCGGAAAAATCGACCACATTCTCGCCCGGCTGCAAAGCAGAACGGCCTGCATCGAGCAGGCCGCGCGCATTGGCCATCACCATGGGCACCTTGACGAACAGGCGCCCGGCCTCGCGTTCAATCATTTCTTCTCCGTCTTCGCCAGATTGCCTTCCAGCGACTTGTTCTTGGCGGCAATCGAGGCGATCAGGCCGTCGATGCCATTGGCCCGAACCTCCTGGGTGAACTGGTCGCGATAGTTGGTCACCAGGCTGATGCCGGCGACGACCACATCGTAAACCTTCCAGTTGCCGTCCAGCTTTTCCAGGCTGTAATCGAGTTGCACCGGCTTGGCGCCGGGCTGCTGGATCTCGGTACGCACCAGCACATCGGTGTCGGCATCGGCCATCTTGAACGGCTTGTAGACGACCTTCTGGTTCTTGTAGCTGGTCAGCGCATTGGAGTAGGTACGCACCAGCAGGGTCTTGAACTCGGCGGTCAATTGACCCTGTTGCTGCGGCGAGGCCTTTTTCCAGTCCTTGCCGAGCGCCAGCGCAGCCATGTGCTGGAAGTTGAAATACGGCAGCACCTTCTTGTCGACCAGTTCGATGGCCTTCTGGGCATTGCCGTTCTGAATATCCTTGTCCTTGCGAACGATATCCAGCACTTCTTCGGTTACGCGCTGAACCAGCACATCCGGCGCTTCGCTGGCCAAGACGGCGGACGACAAAAATACGGAAATGAATGCGGCAAACAGCTTTTTCATCATGGCTTCAACACTAAATCAATCATCGAGTCGCGGCGGGCGACCATCGTAAATCTGGTTGCGGCGACGCTGCAGGTAAGCATCGCGGATGTAGGCATACTTGTCGAGAGCAGCCTCCTCAACCACCTTGTCGGCCGGCAGCAAGCTGGCGCGAACATCGACAAAACGCAACGCCACCGTGCTGTTGCGCACACCGTACGGACGCACATAGGTTACCGGATCGGCCAGCATGAAATCGACGGCCCAACCACCCGTATCGCGCAAGGTACGCGGCCCGATGACCGGCCAGAACAAGTAGCCGCCATCGCCCACGCCCCAGACGGCAAGGGTCTGGCCGAAATCTTCGTCATGCCTTTCCAGGCCGAGCTCACTGGCCACATCGAACAGGCCGAAGATACCCACGGTCGAATTGATCGCCAGGCGTGCCAGATCGACACCGGCATCGGAAAACTTGCCTTGCAAGGCGCTATTCACGCCAACCCACAGATCACCGACGTTGCCGAAAAAATTGCCGACCCCGGCTTTGACCGGCAACGGGGCAGCGTGATCGTAGGCCTGCGCAACCGGCTTGGCCGCATATTTGTCGATCGCCTCATTGACCGAGAACATGGTGCGATTGAAGCCCTCGTAGGGGTCGCGCGGATTTTCCTCGCCGACCGCCAGCCCGGCGCACAGCAGCAATCCTGCCGCCAGCACCCCCCGCACCTTGCGCAAGTTCAAAGCCCCCAAAGCTTCCGTCATTTTTTATCCTGTCCGTCTGCTGCCTTGCTGAAAAGAAACTGGCTGATCAACTTTTCGAGAACCACCGCCGACTGCGTCTTGGCGATCTTGTCCCCGGCCTGCAACATCTTCTCGCTACCACCTGCATCCAGCCCGATGTACTGCTCACCGAGCAGGCCCGCCGTGAAAATCGCGGCGAAAGTATCCTTCGGAAAACGATAGCGCCCGTCGATCTGCATCGTGACGACCGCCTCGTAACTCTCCGCATCGAAACGAATCTCGGAAATGCGCCCGACGACGACACCGGCGCTCTTTACCGGCCCCCGCACTTTCAGGCCCCCGATGTTATCAAACTTGGCCTGCAGCATATAAGTCTCGGACATCCGGTTGCCCGAGACGTTGCTGACCTGCAACGCCAGAAACAACACGGCGGCACAGCCCAAGGCGACAAAAAAACCGACCCAAAGGTCTATCACAGAGCGATTCATGCGGTTCCCCGGAACATGAAGGAGGTTAATACGAAATCCAGCGCCAGCACGACCAGAACGGAAGTGACGACGGTCCGTGTGATGGCACGCGACACGCCCTCGGCTGTCGGCTGCGAGTCATAGCCTTCAAACACGGCGATCAACGACACGGCGATGCCGAAGACGAAACTCTTGATGATGCCGTTCCAGATGTCGTAGCGGAATTCCACTGAGGATTGCATCTGCGACCAGTAGGCGCCGTCATCGACGCCGATGAAGACGACACCGATCATCCAGCCGCCAAGCACGCCCATGGCCGAGAACATTGCCGCCAGCAGCGGCATGGCAATAACCCCGCCCCAGAAACGCGGGGCCACGACGCGGGCGATCGGATCGACCGCCATCATGTCCATGGCGCGCAGTTGCTCGGTCGCCTTCATCAGTCCGATCTCGGCGGTCACCGAGGTGCCGGCGCGCGAAGCGAAGAAGATCGCCGCCAGCACCGGCCCCAACTCGCGACTCAGCGACAGGGCAACCAGGGTGCCAAGCGCCTCGGTCGAGCCGAAGCGCTGCAGGATTTCGAAGCCCTGCAGACCAAGCACCAGGCCAACAAACAAGCCGGAGACCAGGATGATGATCAGCGACAGCACGCCGCTGAAGAAAATCTCGCGCAGCGTCAGGTGGATACGACGAAACGAGGTTCCGGAATACATCAGGATGGCGACGAAAAACCGGGCGGCAAAACCCAGGCGCCAGATACGCTCGACAGTCGCGTGCCCGAGCTTGCGCAGGATGGTGAGCGGACTGATCATGACTGACCTCCACCGAGGAATTCCTGGCTGACCGACGGTGCCGGGTAGTCGAAATGCACGGGACCGTCGGCTTCGGCGTAGACAAACTGGTGCACGAACGGATCCTTGGAGGCACGAATCTCGTCGGGCGTTCCTTCAGCCACGACCTTGCCGCCATTCAGGAAATAGATGTAGTCGACGATCATCAGCGATTCGTGGATATCGTGCGTAACCATGATCGAAGTCGCCCCCAGTGCATCGTTGAGCTTGCGGATCAACTGGCCGATGACGCCGAGCGCAATCGGGTCGAGGCCGGTGAAGGGCTCGTCGTACATGATCAGCATTGGATCAAGCGCCACGGCACGCGCCAACGCGACGCGCCGCGCCATGCCGCCAGAGAGTTCGCCGGGCATCAGCTTGTGCGCCCCGCGCAAACCCACGGCTTCGAGCTTCATCAGCACCAGATCGCGAATCATCTCTTCCGAGAGGTCGGTGTGCTCACGCAACGGGAAAGCCACATTGTCGAACACCGAAATGTCGGTAAACAAGGCACCGAACTGGAACAGCATGCCCATGCGGCGACGCAGGTTGTACAACTCGCGGCGCGACATGCCGCAGACCTGATGCTTCTCCAGGCGCACGCGCCCCCCGCTCGGCCGCAACTGTCCGCCGATGCAGCGCAGCAGCGTCGTCTTGCCGCAGCCCGATCCGCCCATGATGGCCACGACCTTGCCGCGCGGAATCTTCATATTGATTCCCTGCAGCACCGGCCGCCCGTCATAGGTGAATTGGAGGTCGTCGATATCGACCAGGATGTCGTCGGACAAAACGATTTTCCAGAACAAAAAACCCGGCGATTTTACCAGAAGCGCCAAGCAATCCCTGAAACTGTCAGAGATATAATCAAGCAAATTTCATTGGAATATTGCGCCGTGCCCGACACCAAGCCTCTGCTGCTCATCGTCGACGACGACCCGCTGATTCTCGACGGACTCGGATTCGCGCTCTCCCGAACCTTTGAGGTCGTCACGGCGCAAACCCGCCCCCAGGCCATCACGCTGCTTCGCCAACTCCGCACGCCTCCCGACCTGGCCCTGATCGACCTGGGCCTGCCGCCGCTACCGCACCGGCCGGACGAAGGCTTTGCGCTGATCACGGACCTGCAGGCCAGTACGCCCGAACTGAAGGTGTTCGTGCTTTCCGGCCAGAACGAAGAGGACAACGCCCGTCACGCCCGCACCCTGGGCGCCGTGGAGTTTGTCGACAAGCCCTGCGACCCGGCCGCCCTGACCAAGCTCCTCCTGGAAAGCCTGAAATTCTCGGCCGCCCCGGAAGCCAAGCCTGATGACCTGATCGGCGACAGTCTGCCAATGCAACGTCTGCGCCTGCAACTCGCTCAGTACGCCAATCTCAGCTACCCGGTCCTGATCGAGGGTGAATCGGGCTGCGGCAAGGACATCGTGGCCCAGACCTACCTGCACCGCATGACTTCGCGCCAGGGCAAGCCGTTCCTGGCGGTGAACTGCGCCGCCATCTCGCCCACCCTGCTCGAACCCACGCTTTTTGGTTATGCCAAGGGGGCATTCACCGGTGCCAGCATTGGAAAGTCCGGCTATTTCGAGGATGCCGACGGAGGCACGCTGTTTCTGGATGAAATCGGCGAACTTCCCCTGGAGCTTCAACCGAAGCTCTTGCGCGTCCTCGAGAATGGCGAATACCAGCGCGTCGGCGAAACACAGACACGGATATCAACGGCACGCATCATCGCGGCAACCAACCGCGACCTGCGCCACGAAACGCGCACCGGCCGTTTCCGTACCGACCTGTTTCACCGGCTGACCGTCTTTACCGTCACCGTGCCGCCGCTACGCGACCGTGGTGGCGACCGCGAGTTGCTCCTGCAACACTTTCGCCAGCAGTACGCCAGGCAGGCCAACCTCCCGCCCTTCACGCTCGCCAACGATGCTGCCGAAATTTGGCGGGGTTACGCTTTTCCCGGCAACGTCCGCGAGTTGCGCAACATCGTCATCCGCCTGACTGCCCGCTACGCCGGCCAGCCGGTCAGTGCCGTTCAACTCCAGGCTGAACTCGACAGCGCCGAGCTGCCAAGCTCAGAGCCCCCCTCCGAAGTGCTCGGCAACAACCAGGAACTGGTCCGTCACGCTGCGCGCCGCCATCTGGGCAGCGTCAGCAACATCAACCTGGACGCCACCCTCGAAACCTGGGAACAGGCGTACATCGACGCTGCCATTGAACTGAGCGCAGGCAACATGACCCAGGCCGCCCGCCGTCTCGGCATCAACCGCACGACGCTGTACCACCGCATGGAAAGCAGGAATCGCCGATGAGCCTCTATCTCGAACATTTCGGCCTGCGCGAGCCGCCGTTCCGGATCACCCCGGACACCGACTATTTCTTTACCGGCGCCAATCGTGGCCCGACGCTGGAGGCGCTGATCTACGCCATCACGCAGGACGAAGGCATCGTCAAGGTCAGCGGCGAGGTCGGCAGCGGCAAGACCATGCTTTGCCGCATGCTGCTCGAACGCCTGCCGGACAATGTCGAAACCCTCTATCTGGCCAACCCCTCGCTGTCGCGTGAAGAGATTGTCGGCGCCATCGCCGATGAGCTGGGCGTCGGGGCTCAAGGCAAAGCCACCCATTCGCTGATGCGCGCCCTGCAGGACGCCCTGATCGAACGCTACGCCCAGGGCAAGCGCGTCGTGCTGCTGATCGACGAAGCGCACGCCATGCCGGCCGAGTCGCTTGAGGAAATCAGGCTTCTCTCGAACCTGGAATCGAAGGCGGCCAAGCTATTGCAGATTGCCCTCTTCGCCCAGCCGGAACTGGACGAGCGCCTCGCAGCGACGGACATGCGCCAGCTGCGCGAACGGATCACGCAGCACTTCATCCTGGCCCCACTGAAAACCGAGGACATCGGCGCCTATATCGATTTCCGCCTGCGCACGGCCGGCTATCACGGCCCGACGCCATTTACCCCGAAGGCCCTGCTCCGGATCGGCGCCATCTCACAAGGCCTGTCGCGTCGCATCAACATACTGGCCGACAAAGCCTTGCTGGCGGCATTTTCGACCGGCATCTACCAGGTTGACCTGGAACAAATCCGCATCGCCGAAAAAGACGCGCATTTCAGCCCCCTGCGCCCCAAAGAGCCGAGCATCGCCCGACAGACGCTGATCGGCGGCGCGCTTGGCGCCCTGCTTGTGGCACTTCTGGGCGGGATCGCTCTCACGCTGACTGCCAAGGCACCACAGCCGCCAGGACTCAACGAGCCAGCCGTCCCGCAAATGACACTCGGCAGCGGAGAGAAGAAAACTGCCGCCACGCCATCTGCCGACTCAACGGGCAAACCGGTGTTCGGCCCCCTGACCCGGCAACACATGGCGCAATTCGACACCTGGATCGACAGTGCACCACGAACGCATTACTTCATCCAGTTGCATGCCACTGACGCGACCCGAACCGGGGAAATCGAAGGCGTCGTGGCGCAAGCCGCCACGGCCCTCGATCCTGCGCAGCTAAGGGTTTACCGCGCCAGCCGAGCGGGACGCGACCGGGTTGGCGTCATTTATGGCGATTATCCGAACCGTGAAAGCGCAGCGGCAGCCATGCAAACACTTCCGGAATCGACACGAGCAATTCAAGCTTTTCCACGACAAGTCAGTAAATTACGCTAATTATCTTAAGTAGAATATGACAATATTCCACTAGCCGTGCTAGCATTTTTGCCACCTAGAGACCCCTTCTATCCGACAAGGCCAACCCGATGAAAATCGGCTTTATCTGCGCGAGCGCCCTGACACTTTTACTGGCTAGCTGCACTGCTCCCCAGCCGAAGGAGCCTTTGAAGGGACACCTCAACACGGACAATGCACCGGCAGCCCAGGCAGGCAACATTCCCGCTCCGGTGCTCAACACCCTGGCTCTGCCGAAACCGCAGGCGACAGCGAAGGCGGAAACCTACAGCGTGGTGGTCAACAACGTCCCGGTACGCGACCTGCTCTTCGCCCTGGCGCGCGACGCCAAGGTCAATGTCGATATCCACCCCGGCATCATCGGCAATGTGACGCTCAACGCCATCGACCAGACACTGCCGCAACTGCTCTCCCGCATCGCCAAGCAGGTCGATATGCGCTTTGAGCTCGACGGCCCCAACCTCGCCGTCATGCCGGATTCGCCCTTCCTCAAGCACTACAAGGTCGACTACGTCAATCTGGCGCGCAACGTCACCGGCACCGTATCGGCCAATACCCAGATCGCCACCGGCACCACAGCCCCCGGCAGCAGCGGGGCGAGCGCCACGCCGGGCGGCAGCGGCGCCGGCAACATCTCCAACACCCGGATCGAAAATACCTCGCGCAACAACTTCTGGGACTCACTGGAAAAGAACATCAAGGACATCCTGCGCGAAACCGACAAGATTCTGCCGGAAGGCTCGAGCGAGACCGTGGTCGAGCAAAACGCCGCACAAACGGCGACCGGCACCGCTGCCCTGCCGGCGATGACCGGCCAGCGGGCCGGCCAGGCCCTGGCCAGTGCGCTGCAAGCCAACCCCAACCCGAATTCGAGCAGTCAATCCGCCGGCACCTCCATCGTCCGCCGCAACACCTTCCGCGAAGCCGCCTCGGTCATCATGAATCCGGAGAGCGGCGTCATCACTGTCCGCGCCACCCAGCGCCAGCACGAACGCATCCAGGAATTCGTCGACCGTGTCGCCAACTCGGTGCGCCGCCAAGTACTGATCGAAGCCACCATTGTCGAAGTCACGCTGAAGGACGGTTATCAGCAGGGCATCAACTGGTCGCAGATGGCCAGCGGCGGCGCCGTCAAGTTCATCGGCAACGCCCTGACCGGCAGCGCCAAGAACCTGACCTTCGAGAAGGGCGACAATCCGACGGCGATCATCACCCTGCTTGAGTCCTTCGGCACGACCAAGGTGCTGTCCAGCCCTCGCCTCTCGGTGCTGAACAACCAGACCGCCCTGCTCAAGGTGGTCGAGAACTACGTCTATTTCAACGTCAAGGCCGACACCACCACAACGGCCAACGTCGGCACCACGACCACTTACACGACCACGCCGCAATCGGTCTCGGTCGGCCTGGTGGTCAGCGTCACGCCACAGATCAGCGACAGCGACATGATCGTGCTCAACGTGCGGCCGACCATCACCAGCGTCGCCCGCGAAGTGGCCGACCCGAACCCGGACCTGATCAAGAACTCGATCAACAATCTGGTGCCGGTCATCCGCACCCGCGAGATCGAATCGATCATGCGCATTGGCAGCGGCAACATCGCCATATTGGGCGGACTGATGGAAGACAAGATCGACTACCAGAACCAGCGCGTGCCGCTGTTCGGCCGCATCCCGCTCGCCGGCGAACTGGCCAACGACCGCAACAACGCGGCCCAGAAGACCGAACTGGTCATCCTGCTGCGCCCGGTCGTCATCAAGGATCCAAGCCTGGACGGCGACTACGCGGCACTGCGCGGCTACCTGCCGAATACCGGGTTCTTCGCCCAGCCGAACGAAGCGCAGCCGTTCAACAACGTCATGCCGGGTCGCTGAGGTTCGCCGATGAGCCTGTTGATGGATGCCCTCAAGCGGGCCGAAGCAAGCAAGCAGGAGGCGACGCGCAACCAAAGCGAGGCGATGTCGGCAAGCGACTCCGCGCCCTCACTCAGCCTCGAACCTCTGCCCGAGGCTCCGCTCAAGGCCCAGGGCAAATCGCTGCCGGACCTGGCCTCGCATCTCGACGCCGTCGACGCCGACCTGGCCATTTCGGCACAGCCGGAACCCGCACCGCGCCCCAAGCCACCTCCCGCCGCCAACAACGCCGCCCCCCCGACGAGCGCAGCGACTCAGGCGGCACGGGAAACCGCGCGCCAGGCCTTTGCCGCCAAATTGGTCGACGACAAGCCCTCCCGCCTGCCGCTCTGGCTGGCCCTCGGCAGTGTCGGCATCGCCGCCGTCGCCATCGGCGGCTATGTCTGGTACCAGGTCAGCGGCCTGAACCGCAACACCTTGTCGGCTCCGGCTGTCGCTGCAGCCCCGTCCGCTCCGCCCCCCGCGGCAGCACCTTCGCTGCCGCCCAGCCCGCCCCCGTTGCCGCCCCTGCCCGTACCGCCACCGGCGGATTTTGCGCAAAACGGCCCGTACACCGCAGCAGTGCCGACGGCAGAGCCCTTACCGGCGCCCACGGCACATCCGTTCAGCCCCAGCCTCCCGGCAACCGAGCCGCGCACCCCGGTCCGCCTGAGCAAGTCGCGCCCGGAAGCCAACCCCGCCCTGCTGCGCGGCCACGCCAATCTGCAGCACAATGAAATCGACCTCGCCCGCCGCGATTTCGAATCGGTCCTGCAGCGCGAACCGAACAACACCGACGCCTTGCTCGCCCTGGCCGCCATCGCCGCCCGCCAAGGCCGCGGCGGTGACGCCGAGCAACTGCACCAGCGCG
>JAYRUZ010000004.1:0-32883 GCA_041918795.1 Azonexus sp.
ACCGGCTTTTCCTCCGGACTGCCGCTTTATCTGCTGCTCAACCTGCTGCCCGCCTGGCTACGCAGTGAGGGTATCGATCTGAAGATCATCGGTTTTTTCGCACTTATCCAGTTCCCCTACACCTGGAAGTTCCTCTGGGCGCCGCTGCTGGACCGTTACACGCTTCCCGGTTTTGGCCGGCGGCGTGGCTGGATGCTATTTACCCAGATTGGCCTGGTTGCAAGCATCGGAAGTCTGGGTGGGCTGAGCCCCCAACAGAACATCTGGCCCATTCTCTGGCTCGCTGCCCTGCTTGCCTTCCTGTCCGCCACGCAAGACATCGCGCTCGATGCCTTCCGCCGGGAAATACTGAGCGATGAGGAACTCGGCCTGGGCAATGCCGTGCACGTCAATGCCTACCGGATCGCTGGCCTGGTTCCCGGTTCACTATCGCTGATCCTCGCCGATCGCCTGCCGTGGAACGAAGTTTTCTGGATCACCAGCGCTTTCATGCTGCCTGGAATGATCATGGCCTGGCGAGTCACCGAACCAGCCGTCGGCGGCCAACCCAAAACCTTGCGCCAGGCAGTCACCGATCCGTTCAGGGAATTCATCGAGCGCCAGGGCTGGCGTAGCGCCCTGATGGTGCTTGGCTTCATCTTCCTGTACAAACTGGGCGACAGCCTGTGTACAGCATTGGCCACGCCATTCTATTTGGATATGGGCTTTACCAAGACGGACATCGGCCTGATCGCCAAGCATGCCGGCCTATGGCCAGCTGTATTCGGGGCGCTGCTCGGCGGCATCTGGATGGTTCGCCTGGGAATCAACCGTGCCCTCTGGCTTTTTGGTGTCGTCCAGATGGTGTCCATTTTTGGCTTTGCCTGGTTGGCAGCACAAGGACACCACGAGGTCGTCGGTGCCGAACAACGCTTCGCCCTGGCTTTCGTCATCGGTCTGGAAGCGCTCGGGGTCGGTTTGGGAACCGCTGCGTTCGTCGCCTTCATTGCCCGCACCACCCACCCGGCTTATACCGCAACGCAAATGGCGCTATTCACCAGCCTGGCTGCCGTTCCACGCACCTTCATCAACGCCTCGGCCGGTTGGTTGATTGAAATGCTTGGTTGGCTGAATTTCTTCTGGCTATGCGCAGCGCTTGCTGTCCCCGGCATGCTGCTCCTGTTCAAGGTCGCCCCATGGCATTCCACCACGGAAAAGCCCTAGTAAACTTTCAGCGCTGCTGGCGACGCCGGTCGAGCCACCAAGCGTAAGCCGGCAACAAGAATATCGATCCCGGCATCAACATGGCTACCAGATAAGGCGACAAGTGTGCCATCCGGCGAAGGTGGACGAGTAATTCATCACGTTCCGCTTCGGTCCATTGGCCGCCATTCCGTGCCTTCATCAACAGCGGCATCATTCCGCGTGCAGCCATCAATTCCGCCAGGACACGCTGTGCCTCACGACGTTGCGAGTGCATCAACTGCTTCCACCAGGCCGGCAAAAGTGCTTCTAACGAGTCTACAGGCAAGCCTCAACCCCGACCGAAGAGTGAGTTGCGCAAGGCATGCCAGCCCCGCCACAGGAAGAACCCGCGCTGGGTCCACCGCCAGACGCGACGCGGGCGCAACAGAACGGCTCCAAGCACAGCAATGAATACCGCAGCAGGATGATGTTTCAGCCAGTCCACGCCACGCAACACGGCATCTCCATGGGCAAAAGCTGCCTCTATAGGCTCAAGCTGCTCAGCCAGCGCACGCCGCTGGGCATCGATCCGGACTTTCAAAGCTCCGTGCCGCTCGGCAAGTTGCAATAATTTGGCGTTCATTCCTGACGGTGGCTGGCGCTACGCCGCAACTGGGTCATGTCCGCTTCCAGTTCCGCCAGGCTGGCGTGGAACAGGCGACTACCCCGCCCAGCCTCCCTTTTCAGCGAGGCAATCAAGACAAAACCGATACCGACAAAGAGGACGGCAAACAGTCCGAAGACCATTACCCGGTGCTCCCAAAGTGCCAGGGCCAGGCAGAAAACTGCCATGATGACGCCGACTGAAAGGAAGAAAGCCGCACCGATCGCCTTCGACCAAAGCGACATCAGGCGGAACTTTTCCTCTTCCAGCTCGGTAACCAGAAGCTCCGCCCGCGTCTTGACGATTGCGACCAAGGTCGCAATCGTGTTTTTCAGGGCAGCGAACAAGCCGGCGCGGCTCGCCTCGCCGCCATTCGGATCGATCATGCGCTTAGCGGCGACCGATCAGGACACCGAGGGCCAAACCCAGCGCAGCGGCAACACCTACAGCCTTCCACGGTTGCTCGTGCACGAAATCGTCAGTGGCACGGGCTGCGGCCTTGGTTTTGTCTACCACGGCAGCCTCCAGGTCGAGAACGCGTTCCTTGGCATCGCGCAAACGAACACCGAGACGCTCGCGCAGTTCGCCAACCTTATCGCCAGCTGCGCCCGCAGTGGCGCGCAGTAGTTCTTCGGTATCGGAGATCACGACCTTCAGATCGGAGACCAGTTTGTCCTTGTTGGCAGCGGTGAATTGTTCAGACATTTTCAACCTCGTAGATGGCAGTTAAGCAGGCTTACAGAGTATCGCTAGAGCAGGGTGAAATCAAATCACTTTGATGACAATGAATAATCGTAATCGATGATCAGGGGAGCGTGATCGGAAAAACGCTGCTCCTTGTAGACAGCCGCTTTACGCGCTGTCGCCGCAAGCTCCGGCGTTGCTATCTGATAGTCGATCCGCCACCCCACATTCTTGGCCCAGGCCTGTCCGCGATTGCTCCACCAGGTATAGCAGGCATCGGTCGTCTCCGGATGAAGCACACGATATACATCGGTCCAACCCAGTTCATCGAACACTCGCGTCAGCCAGGCACGCTCTTCCGGCAAGAAACCAGAATTTTTCTGATTCGACTTCCAGTTTTTGAGGTCGATTTCCTTGTGGGCAATGTTCCAGTCTCCGCACAGGACGATCTCCCGCCCTTCAGCACGCAAGGCTTGCATCATGGGAAAGAAGAGTTCGAGGAAACGAAATTTCGCCTCCTGACGCTCGGGTGATGAAGATCCGGACGGCAAATAGAGCGAAATCACCGACAAGTTACCAAAATCGGCGCGGATATAACGGCCTTCGGCGTCGAATTCACCACCATCAAAACCCTCGACCACGCGATCCGGTTCTCTGCGGCTCCATATGCCAACGCCGGAGTAACCTTTTTTCTCGGCACAATGGTAATAGGCATGCATGCCGTCCGGCTTGAGCATTTCAGCACCAAGATCCGGCAGCTGAGCCTTTAGTTCCTGCAGACAGATGACATCTGCCGCTTGAGCGGCAGCCCAGGGCAGCACATTTTTGTTCCAGGCGGAACGGATGCCGTTGAGATTCAGGGAGATGATGCGTAACATTGCGTGGGGATCGGAGGAAACGGTCCGTATGAGTGGAGTGTTATGGATTTTCGCCAGGATTTCATCGAATTCGCCGTCGCCTGCAATGTGCTACGTTTCGGCGAATTCAAAACCAAGGCCGGCCGGCTGTCGCCGTATTTCTTCAACGCCGGCCTGTTCAACGACGGCAACTCGCTGGGTCGCTTGGCCGAATTCTACGCCAAAGCTGCCGAAGCCAGCGGCCTGCGGTTCGACATGCTGTTCGGACCGGCTTACAAGGGCATCCCGCTGGTTGCGGCGATCGCCATCGTGCTGGCCCAGCGCGACCACAATTTCCCGTTCGCCTTCAACCGCAAGGAAGCCAAGGATCACGGCGAAGGCGGCAACATCGTCGGCGCCCCCCTGCAAGGAAGCGTTCTGATTGTCGACGACGTGATCTCTGCCGGCACTTCGGTACGCGAATCGGTCGAACTGATCCGTGCTGCCGGCGCCACGCCCGCTGGCGTGCTGATTGCGCTCGACCGTCAGGAGCGCGGCCAAGGCGAGTTGTCCGCCGTGCAGGAGGTTCAGCGCGATTATGGTATTCCGGTGATTGCGGTAGCCGGCCTCAATGATCTGATGACGTTCCTGGCCCATAACCCCGCGCTCGCCAACCATCGCGAAGCGGTGGCGAAATACCGCGAACAATACGGTGTCGATGCCTAAACGTGTCCTACTTCTCCTGTTGGCACTGCTAGCTGGCAACGCAAGCGCTGCCGGCGAGTTCTACTGTTGCCAGGACAGCGCCAGCGGGCGTCGTGTCTGCGGCGACACTTTGCCTGAGGCCTGCCGGGGGCATTCGTATCGCGTTCTCGACAGTGGCGGCAATGTCCTGAAGGAAGTAGGCCCGCCGCTGACCGCTGAACAAAAAGCCCAACTGGCCGAGGAAAACCGGCGCAAGAAACTGCTTGAAGAAGCCGCCCGCGAGCAACGACGACGCGACCAGGCCCTGCTCGACACCTATGCTACGCAGGAAGACATCGACCTGTCGCAGCGCAAGGCGGAAAAGGATGTCGCCATCGCCATTGAGAACGTGCAGCGACAGATGGAAGTTTCACAAAAGAAACGGCAAAAAATTGCCGACGAAGCGGAGTTCTATAAGAAGAAAAACATGCCGCCGCAACTGGCCAGCGATCTGCGCGCCATTGATCATGAGATCAAGCTGCAGCAGGAACTGCTCGACGTAAAACGGCGCGAATACGATGTCATCAAGGCCAAGTACGACGCCGACCGCAAGCGCTACATCGAACTGACCGGTCGCCGCACGCCGGCAGCCTCACCCGCAGCCAACGGGGTACTACCGCCCCGCTAGCCAGTTCAGCTGGCTTAACCCGCCAGCTTCTTCTTGAGCAGTTCGTTGACCTGCTGCGGATTGGCCTTGCCCTTGGCAGCCTTCATTACCTGACCAACCAGGGCGTTGAACGCCTTTTCCTTGCCCGCACGGTATTCGGCGACGTTACCGGCGTTAGCAGCTAGTACTTCATCGACCAGCGCCTCGATCGCACCGCTATCGGTGATCTGCTTGAGGCCCTGCTTGTCGATCACTTCATCGGCCGTCGCCCCCTCGCCGTTCCACAGCGCTTCGAAGACCTTCTTGGCGATGTTGTTCGAGATGGTGTTATCGGCGATGCGCAGGATCAAGCCACCAAGTTGCTGCGGCGTTACCGGCGAATCGGCGATTTCCTTGCCTTCCTTGTTCAGGCGGGCCGCCAGATCGACCATGACCCAGTTGGCGCAGGGTTTGGCGTTGGCTGCACCGGCCACTGCTGCGGTGCACTCGTAAAAATCGGCAATTTCCTGGCTGGCGGTCAGCGTATTGGCATCGTAGGCGGACAAACCCAGATCGCTCATGAAACGCTGGCGCTTCTGCGCCGGCAGTTCGGGCAATTCGCCCCTGACGCGCTCGATCCAGTCGCTGGCGATCACCAGCGGCAGCAGGTCGGGATCGGGGAAATAGCGATAGTCATGCGCATCTTCCTTGGTGCGCATGGTGCGGGTTTCGCCGGTATCGGGGTCGAACAGCACAGTCGCCTGCTGGATCTTGCCGCCGTCTTCCAGCGTCTCGATCTGCCAGCGCACTTCGTAATCGATGGCTTCCTTCAGGTAGCGGAAGGAATTCAGGTTCTTGATCTCGCGACGGGTGCCGAACGGCTGGCCGGGGCGACGCACCGAGACGTTGGCATCGCAGCGGAAGGAGCCTTCCTGCATGTTGCCGTCGCAGATACCGATCCAGCGCACCAGCGCATGCAAGGCCTTGGCGTAGGCCACTGCCTCGTCGGAGGAACGCATGTCCGGCTCGGTGACGATTTCGAGCAGCGGCGTCCCGGCACGGTTGAGGTCGATGCCGGACTTGCCGTGGAAATCCTCGTGCAGCGACTTACCGGCATCCTCTTCGAGGTGGGCGCGGGTCAGGTTGACGGTCTTTTCGTAGGCTTTCTCGCCGGAACCGACCTGCACCGTAATCGCCCCGCCTTGCACCACGGGCAGTTCGAACTGGCTGATCTGGTAACCCTTGGGCAGGTCCGGGTAGAAGTAATTCTTGCGGGCGAAGATCGATTTTGGCGAGACATGCGCGCCGATGGCCAGGCCAAAGCGGATGGCGCAATCGACCGCCTTCTTGTTCAGCACGGGCAGCACGCCGGGCAACGCAAGATCGACCGCGCAAGCCTGGGTATTGGGTTCTGCCCCGAACGCCGTCGAAGCGCCGGAGAAAATCTTCGAAACCGTCGAGAGCTGTGCATGCGTCTCGATCCCGATCACTACTTCCCACTGACTCATGATTTCATCCGCTCAGTAACAACGCCCGCTCTTCGCCTCGACGACGATGGGCCACAAATAATCGAATGCCTGGCCTTCGCAGGACTTCGGGCAGGCGTTGAACGCCACCGTCACCTTCGGCCCCTGCTCCCACATGCGGACCAGGCAGTCCTTTTCCTTCTTGTGCCGCAACAAGGCCTGCGGCAATTTCTCGACCTGTTCGAAGTCGCCCAGATTGAAGCGGCAAGCACCGTAACCCTTCATACTGACCTGTGCATCGAAGGCCTTGACCTCGGCCTCCTTGACCAGCAGATCGAGCTTGGTCACCGTCCCGATCGCGTCCTTGTGCGAACACTTGGACTTCACGTTCAGCGGCCGCGTCGGCTGCGGCTGCAGGTTGCGCCCGGCCAGATACTTCAGCGTCGAATTCTTGAACTTCGGCGTTTCCGGCTGCACCGGCGCCGGCTCCGCTGCGGGTTCGGGCGCCGGCTTTTCCGGTGCCTTGGGCGCCTCCGCGCAGGCAGCCAGCAGCGAGGCGACCAGCAGCGCCAGCCGGAAACGCATGTTATTCGATACCGGCCGGACGACGCCGATGCCAGTCCGTCGCCATCTGGTAACGATGTGCCACATTCAACAGGCGCGCCTCGTCGAAGTAATTGCCGATCAACTGCAAGCCGACCGGCAGTCCGCCGGCAAAGCCGCAGGGAATCGACATCCCCGGCAAGCCCGCGAGGTTCACCGCGATGGTGTAGATGTCCGACAGGTACATCTGCACCGGGTCGGCCGCCTTCTCGCCCAGCTTGAAGGCGGTCGACGGCGACGTCGGGCCGAGGATCACGTCGCAAACCTTGAAGGCCTCGACGAAATCGTTGGCGATCAGGCGGCGGATACGCTGCGCCTGCAGGTAGTAGGCATCGTAGTAACCGTGCGACAGCACATAGGCACCGATCAGGATGCGGCGCTTGACCTCCTCGCCGAAGCCCTGGGCGCGGGACTTCATGTACATGTCGTCCAGATTGCCATAGTCGGGCGCCCGGTAGCCGTAGCGTACGCCGTCGAAGCGGCTCAGGTTGGAGCTGGCCTCGGCCGGGGCGATGACGTAGTAGGCCGGCACCGACAGATGCGAATTGGGCAGCGAGACTTCGACGCAAGTCGCGCCAAGCTTCTCGTATTCCTTGATGGCGGCTTGTACGGCAGCCATCACTTCGGCATCGCAACCTTCGCCAAAAAATTCCTTGGGCAGGCCGACGCGCAGGCCGGCCAGCGGCTTTTCCAGGTCGCGGGCGTAATCCTCGGCCGGACGATCAAGCGAGGTCGAGTCACGCTCGTCGAAACCGACCATGGTGTTGAGCAGCAGCGCACAATCCTCGGCGCTGCCCGCCATCGGGCCGCCCTGATCGAGCGAGGAAGCGAAGGCGATCATACCGTAACGGGAGACCAGACCGTAGGTCGGTTTCAGGCCGGTCAGGTTGCACAGCGCCGCCGGCTGGCGGATCGAGCCGCCGGTATCGGTACCGGTCGCCGCCGGCGCCAGACGCGCCGCAATGGCCGCCGCCGAACCGCCGGAAGAACCGCCGGGCACGCGCTCGCGGTCCCACGGGTTGCGCACCGGGCCGAAGAAGGAAGTTTCATTGGACGAGCCCATGGCGAACTCGTCCATGTTGGTCTTGCCCAGCGAGACGAGGCCGGCTTCGGTGTGCATCTTGCGAATGACCGTGGCGTCGTACGGCGAGACGAAATTGGACAGCATCTTCGAGCCGCAAGTGGTCAGCCAGCCTTCGGCGCAGAAGATGTCTTTCTGGGCGATCGGCACACCGGTCAGTTGACCGGCCTTGCCGGCAGCGATGCGGGCGTCGGCTTCGGCCGCCATTTTCAGGCTTTTTTGCCGGTCCACCGTGACAAAGGCATTGATTTCCGGGTTCAGGCGCTCGATACGGTCGAGAAACAGCGTCGTCAGTTCGCTGCTGGAAATCTGCTTCGCAGCCAGAGCCTGCGACAATTCCTTCAGGCTGGCGTGAATCATTCGATCACCTTCGGTACGAGGTAGAGGCCGGCTTCGGTTTCCGGAGCGACCGCCTGATAGGCCGCGCGACGATCGGTTTCGGTCACCGCGTCGTCACGCAGGCGCTGGCTGAGATCCTGCGCGTGCGCCATCGGCTCGACGCCTTGGGTGTCGACTGCCTGCATCTGCTCGATCAACTGAAAAATGCCGTTGAGATGACCCTGCGTGGTGAGGGCTTCGGACTCGCTGACCTCGATACGAGCGAGGTGGGCGATACGCTGAACCTGTTCTAGTGTGAGCGACATGAGTGCCAAAAGTTTGTGCAAAAAGACTTTTTCTGCGGTGCACAAAGTCTTAAAATCGAAAGCGTTATAAGGTATCATAAAAGTTTTCCCTACCGCACCCCCAACGCGGAGTCACTGATGTTCGGTTTCCTCAATAAATACTTCTCCAACGACCTTGCCATCGACCTCGGCACGGCCAATACGCTCATCTACGTGCGCGGCCGCTCGATCGTCCTCGATGAGCCGTCGGTGGTCGCCATCCGTCTCGACGGCGGCCCCAATGCCAAGAAAACCATCCAGGCCGTCGGCAAGGAGGCCAAAGAAATGCTTGGCAAGGCGCCGGGCAGCATTACCGTCATCCGCCCGATGAAGGACGGCGTGATCGCCGACTTCACCGTCACCGAGCAGATGCTCAAGCAGTTCATCAAGAAGGTACACGACTCCAAGCTGTTCAGCCCGAGCCCGCGCATCATCATCTGCGTGCCCTCCGGCTCGACCCAGGTTGAACGCCGCGCCATCCGCGAATCTGCCATCGGTGCGGGCGCCAGCCAGGTTTACCTGATCGAGGAGCCGATGGCGGCGGCGATCGGCGCCGGCCTGCCGGTCGCTGATGCAACGGGCTCCATGGTCGTCGACATCGGCGGCGGCACCACTGAAGTCGGCGTCATCTCGCTCGGCGGCATGGTCTATGCCGGTTCCGTGCGTGTCGGCGGCGACAAGCTCGACGAAGCCATCATCAACTACATCAGCCGCAACTACGGCATGATGATCGGCGAGAACACTGCCGAAAACATCAAGAAGACCATCGGCTCCGCCTTCCCAGGTGCCGAAGTGCGCGAGATGGAAGTCTCCGGCATCAACAAGGCCGAAGGCATCCCGCGCAAGTTCACGATTTCCTCCAACGAAATCCTCGAAGCGCTGACCGATCCGCTGAACCAGATTGTTTCCGCCGTAAAGTCCGCGCTGGAAAAGACCCCGCCGGAACTGGGTGCCGACATCGCCGAGAAGGGCATGGTCCTGACCGGTGGCGGCGCGCTGTTGCGCGACCTGGATCGTCTGCTGATGGAAGAAACCGGCCTGCCGGTGATCGTCGCCGACGAGCCGCTGACCTGCGTTGCCCGCGGCTGCGGCATGGCGCTGGAAAAGATGGATAAGCTGGGCAGTATTTTTGCCTCGGATTAACCCGTCCACCGCAGCATTCACGCAGGAAGGTTTCTGATGGCCGGCATTGATCACGCGCCGCCACCATTCTTCAAGCGAGGGCCAGCACCGCTGGCCCTTCTGACTTTATACCTCGCCCTTTCGCTGGCGATTTTCGTCGTCGACCTGCGTTTTCGCAGTCTCGACCTGTTGCGGCAAAGCATCTCCCTGGTTGTCGACCCGGTACAGCGTGTCGCGCAGACGCCGGGTAGTCTGGTCGACTACGCGGCCCAATACCTGCGCGGACTACGTTCACTGCAACAGGAAAACGACGAGCTCCGCCACGCCAAGCTCAACACCGCCCCGGACCTGCAGCGCCTGCTGCAACTGGAAGTTGAAAACGAGCGCCTGCGTAAGCTCCTCGCCGTCAAGGAGCGCGAGAAGGCCAAGGGTCAGGTTGCCCAGATTCTCTACACCGCTCGCGATCCCTTTTCGCGCAAGGTAATCATCGACAAGGGCCAGCAAGCCGGCATCACAGCGGGCCAACCTGCGATCGATGAGGCCGGCGTGGTTGGTCAGGTGACGCGCGTTTACCCGTTCTCGGCTGAAGTCACGCTGATTACCGACAAGGATCAGGCGGTGCCGGTGCAGATCGTCCGCAACGGGCAGCGCTCGGTCATTTTCGGTTTGGGCAACGGCCAGATGGAACTGCGCTACATGCCGGCCAACGCCGACGTCGAAGTTGGAGATGTGCTGGTCACCTCGGGTCTCGACGGCGTCTATCTGGCGGGTTTCCCCGTTGCCAAGGTGGTCAATATCGAACGTGACAGCGCCTATTCCTTTGCCCGCATCTTCTGTATGCCCATCGCCGGAGTCGAGAATTTTTCCGAAATGATGGTGCTCGACCCACGCCAGGCCCTGCCGCCAGCGCCAGCTACCACGGCCGGACGCGGCGATAGCGGCGACAAGGGAGAGCTGCGCGTCAAGCGCAAACGCGGAGGCAAGGCCAACTGATGCAACCGACATTCTCCTCTTCGCGCATCCTGTTGCCGGTCCGCCCCTGGTTCATCTTCCTGAGCCTGATCGTCGCCGCCTTGATGAACTTCATCCCGACCGCGCACTGGCCAGGTGTGCCTGATTGGGTTGCGCTGGTTCTCTGTTTCTGGAGCGTCCGCGAGTTTCGCCGCGTCGGCATGGGTTGGGCCTTCGTGCTCGGTTTATTGATGGATGTCGCCGACGGAGCGGTGCTCGGTCAGCATTGCTTTGCCTATGTCTTGCTGGCCTACACGGCCTGCGCGCTGTCGCGCCGTATACTTTGGTTCCCGCTGGTGCAGCAGGCACTGCAGGTTCTGCCGCTGCTGATAGGCACCCAGGTCCTTCAGGCCGCAATGCGTCTGGCCGTGGGCAGCGACTTCCCGGGCTGGAGCTATTTCATCGGCCCGGTCGTCGCCACCCTGCTGTGGATTCCGATCACTTTCCTGTTGCTTCTGCCCCAGTACCAGCCGGTGGAGCAGGACCCCAACCGTCCGATCTGACAGGCGGCCGCAGGTGGGCGACTTTCACAACCCGGATGCCGAACTCGACCGCTTCCGTTTCCGTACCGGATTCGCAGCGGCAACGGTTCTCCTCTGTTTCTCCATGCTGCTTGCCCGCTTCATCTGGCTGCAGGTCATCCAGCACGACTTCTACCGTACACGGGCTGAAGACAACCGCATCGCACTGATCCCGATCGTACCCAACCGCGGTGTCATTTCCGACCGCAACGGCGTCGTCCTGGCGCGCAACTACTCGGCGTTCACCCTGGAAATCACCCCTTCGCAGGCGGGCGATCTGGACGCTACTGTCGATGCCCTGGCTGAGGTCATCGACATCCAGCCGAAGGATCGCAAGCGTTTCAAGCGCCTGATGGATGAAGCGAAGAACTTCGAATCCATCCCCATCCGCACCCGTCTGAGCGACCTCGAAGTCGCCCGCTTCACCGCACAGCGTTATCGCTTCCCCGGCGTGGAAGTCAAAGCACGGCTATTTCGGCAATATCCGCTGAACAGCGTGGCGTCTCATGCCATCGGCTACATCGGCCGCATTACCGAACGCGACCTGAAATGGATCGAGGAATCGGAACGCGTCGCCATGTACAAAGGCACCGACCATATCGGCAAAACCGGGCTGGAGCAGCATTACGAATTCGAGCTGCACGGCACCACCGGCTATGAAGAAGTGGAAATCGACGCCGGCGGACGTGCCCTGCGCAGTCTGAAACGCATCCCGCCCATTTCCGGCAACAACCTGTCGCTGACCCTGGACGCCAAGTTGCAGGAGATCACCGAACAGGCCTTTGGCGACCGCAAGGGTGCATTGGTCGCCATCGAGCCTTCAACCGGCGGCGTCCTGGCCCTCGTTTCCAACCCGACCTACGATCCCAACCTCTTTGTCGACGGTATCACCCCGGACAACTGGAAGGAGTTGAACGAGCACCCCAGCAAGCCGATGGTGAATCGTGCGCTGAATGGCGCCTACCCGCCCGGCTCGACCTTCAAGCCTTTCATGGCCCTGGCTGCGCTGGAAATGGGCAAGCGTACGCCGGGCCAGGCCATCAGCGACCCCGGTTACTTCAATTTCGGCAACCACCAGTTCCGCGACGACAAGAAGGGCGGCCATGGCATGGTGGATATGTACAAGTCCATCGTCCACTCTTGCGATACCTACTACTACATCCTGGCCAACGACATGGGGATCGACAACATCGCCAAGTTCATGGGCCAACTCGGTTTCGGTCAGCGTACCGGGATCGACATCGGCAAGGACGATTCCGGCGAATCGAAGGGTGTCTTGCCATCGCCCGAGTGGAAGAAGCAGCGCTTCAAGCGCCCGGAACAGCAGAAATGGTATGCCGGCGAAACCATCTCCATCGGCATTGGTCAGGGCTACAACGCCTATACCCCGATCCAGCTGGCGCAGGCGACGGCCACCGTGGCCAATAACGGCGTGATGTTCCGCCCGCACCTGGTTCGCTACATCGTCGATGCCAAGACCGGGGAAAAACGTCCCATCGAGCCACAGCCGATTCGCGACCTCAACCTGCGCCAGGCTAACGTCGATGTCATCCGGCGCGCCATGGTCGGCGTGAACAAGGAAGGTACCGGTGCCCGCGCCTTCGCCGGCACGCCTTACGAAGTCGCCGGCAAGACCGGGACGGCCCAGGTTTTCTCGCTGAAAGGCGCGCAGTACAAGGAAGGCGGCGTCAAGAAGGAATTGCGCGACCACGCCTTGTTCATCGCCTATGCTCCCGCCGACAAACCGACCATCGCACTCGCCGTCCTGGTCGAGAACGGGGGCTTCGGCGCCCAATCCGCCGCGCCGATCGCGCGCATGGTGCTGGACTACTACCTGCTCGGCAAACTGCCGGCCGGTGCCGCCGGCGAAGACAACAGTGCGGTCGAGGACGACAACGAGCAATGATCGACATCGCCACCACCCTGCGCCGCTATTGGCATAACGCCATCGTTCATATCGATTTCCCGCTGCTCTTCATTACGCTGGCGATCATGGCGGTAGGCCTGGCAACCGTCCATTCCGCGACCTTCGGCAGCATTCCGCGCGGCCTGTCCCAGCTGGGCAACATGTTCGTGGCCATGACCATCATGTGGTTCGTCGCCCGTACCCCACCGCAAACACTGATGCGCTATGCCATTCCACTGTATGTGGTCGGCCTGATCCTGCTCGTCGCCGTCTTCCTTTTCGGCATCAAGGTCAACGGTGCCCGGCGCTGGCTGTCGCTCGGTTTTACCCGCATTCAGCCGTCCGAGATCATGAAAATTGCCATGCCCTTGATGCTGGCGTGGTATTTCCAGAAGTACGAAGCAACCCTGCGCTTCAAGCATTACCTGATCGCCGCCCTGCTGCTGCTCGTGCCTTTCGCGCTGATCGCCAAGCAGCCGGATCTTGGCACGGCGCTTCTGGTCGGAGCGGCCGGCTTCTACGTCATCTTCTTTGCCGGCCTGCCGTGGAAAGTCATCGTTGGACTGATCGCTGCCGGTGCCTCAGCTGCACCTTTCCTGTGGCACATGCTGCACGATTACCAGCGCAAGCGCATCCTGACCCTGCTCGATCCGACCACCGACCCGCTCGGCTCGGGCTACCACATCATCCAATCCACCATTGCCATCGGCTCCGGCGGCCCGATCGGCAAGGGCTACCTGAACGGCACGCAAACTCACCTGGAATTCATTCCAGAGAAGCACACGGACTTCATCTTCGCCGTGTTCTCTGAGGAATGGGGCCTGCTCGGCAACATTGTGCTGCTGATCCTGTACACCCTGCTGATCGGGCGCGGGCTGATGATCGCCTCCGGCGCGCCGACGCTGTTCTCCCGTTTGCTGGCCGGCGCCATTACCCTCGGCTTCTTCACCTATGCCTTCATCAACATGGGCATGGTTTCCGGTATCCTGCCGGTAGTTGGCGTGCCGCTGCCCTTCATGAGCTACGGCGGCACGGCCCTGGTTACCCTGTTCCTCGGCATCGGTATCCTGATGTCGATCCACACGCATCGGATGCTGGTCAAGAAATGAAGCTCCTCCGCCTGAGCGTTTGCGCTGTCGCCGGCCTGTGGCTGGCTGGCTGCGGCACGACGCAGTTGCCATCGCAGGGTGCTGCGGTGGACAGGTCAAAAGAGCCAATTTCCAGAACGCCGACCCCAACCCGCAAGTCGACTGCCGTCTTGAAGCGCGGCGGCGGCTTCTACAAGGACGATGGCCCGGCCGACGACATTCCGGACGGTCTCGATGACATCCCCGATGCCGAGCCAAAATGGGAGCCGCTGCACAAGCCGGCAACCAAGCCCTACGTCGTGCTCGGCAAGGAATATGTGCCGAACACCTCGGTCAAAGCCTACAAGGTGCGCGGCATCGCCAGCTGGTATGGCAAGAAGTTCCACGGCCAGAAGACCTCGATTGGCGAACCCTACGACATGTTCGCCATGACCGCCGCCCACCCGACCCTGGCCCTGCCGTCTTATGTCCGGGTGTCCAACGTGCAGACCGGGAAATCAGTGGTCGTACGCATCACCGACCGCGGCCCCTTCCATGCCGACCGTGTCATCGACCTCTCCTATACGGCAGCCTACAAGCTCGGCCTGGTCAACGGGGGTAGCGGTCTGGTCGACGTCGAGGCGATCGTTCCGGGCGAGGCCGGCTCGACGACCTATGCCCAGGTCGTGCCGCCATCCCGCCCGGTGCTGGCCGAACGCGACGAAATCGAAATGCTCGCCCAGCGCATGGCGGCCGAAGAACGGCCGGTCCAGACGGCAGCGATGGCCGGCATGAACGGAGAAAGCGGTGCGGCGGCGAAAGGTATTTACCTGCAGCTTGGCGCCTTCGCCAACGCCGACAATGCGGAAAACCTGAAGAATCACCTGCAACGCGAACTCGACTGGTTGAACGAGAGCATGCGTATCACGCCGGGCGGCGGCGTTCACCGCCTGCATCTCGGGCCTTATGCCAGCCGCGGCGATGCCGACCGCATCGCCGAACGCATTCGCGCGGCACTCGGCTACAAGCCGACGGTCATCGTCCGCTAACCGGCACAGGCCGGCAACAGCCCGGCCAATCAGGCGTCGAGTCTGACCGTCGCCACTACCTCGTTGCCCTTGCCGCGATACTCGAGCTCGCTGAAGCTCAACATCTTGGCCATCGCAATGCCACGGCCGTTCGGGTCGAACGCCCGCTCCGGATCAAAGCTCAGATAGCGCTGCCAGTCGAAGCCCTCGCCCTGGTCGGTAATCGTGAAAGCGATGCTGTCGGCCCGACGCTCCACGCGAACGCTGGCCACACGATCGCAGAATTGCGGCAGGGCAAGACGACGCTTGATTTCAGCCTCCCAGTCGCCCTCCCACTTGAGCAGCGATTTTTCCTGGTAGGTCACCCCCAGGTTGCCATGCTCGACGGCATTCACCATCAGGTCGGACAGACCCGGGGCCGCGGCATCCGGCTGCGGACACAAGGCGGCAAGCACCGGCACCAGCGTCGTCACATCCTCCAGCGTGACGAAACGGTATTCGACCGAAGCGATCAGGCGCTGCGCTTCTTCCAGCCGCGCAGCACGGCTGCGCAACTGCGCCCGGGCACGACGGTCGTCGAGCGCGGCACGGACGATGGATATCAGTGCCTCCGGCTCGTAAGGCTTGGTCAGGTAATAGTAGGCGCCCGCCTCCAGTCCCTGCCGCACCTGATCGGGCGACGAGGCGGCGGTCTGCATGATGACCGGGATGTCGGCGAAACGTGGCTCCCGCTTCATCCGGCGCAACAGCTCGATACCATCCAGCCCCGGCATCATGCGGTCGAGCACGACTAGTGAGAAGTTGCTTTCGGCCGATTGCAGGCTGGCCCACGCCTGCAACGGGTCGCTGTGCAGCTCCAGTTCAAGCGCTTCCTGTTCAAGAAACTCCTCGATTATGAACAAGTTCAACTGTTCATCGTCGACGACGAGGACTCGTTCCTTCTCCATTCCTCTTGCTCCGCTAGTTATCGGCCTGACTGCCTTGGCATGTTAAGGCATGCGGCGCGGCAGGCCTATCCATGAATTTATCAGAACTGGACTATTTTCAATATTGACAAGCTGTCGCGGCAAACGGGCCAAACGGCGATTTTTGCCCAAAATATGCTGTGCACCGCAGCAGTCTCGTGGCCGACACCCCCGCCCGCCGTTTTCTTCCAGCAAGGCCTTTGACCAGGATCAATGGCGAAAAATCAGGGCTGGCTATACTCGCGCGCTTGATGTTTCGGAGGTTTCCGATGCCTTCCCTGCCCGATCTCGTTTGTCCGGCCGGCAGCCTGCCGGCACTCAAGGCTGCCATCGACAACGGCGCCGATGCCGTCTATCTCGGGTTCAAGAACGACACCAACGCCCGCAATTTCGCCGGCCTCAATTTCGACACCAAGACCATGGGCGAAGGGGTCCGCTACGCCCATGCCAAGGGCCGCGAAGTCCTGCTCGCCATCAACACCTTCCCGCAGGCCGGACGCGTTGCCGACTGGCACAGCGCGGTCGATGCCGCGGTCGACCTTGGCGTCGACGCCATCATCCTGGCCGACATCGGCCTGCTCGACTACGCCAGCCGCAAGCACCCGCAGCAACGTCTGCACCTGTCGGTCCAGGGCTCGGCCACCAGCTACGAGGCAATCAACTTCTGCCAGCGCGAATTCGACGTCCGCCGCGCCGTGCTGCCGCGCGTGCTGACCCTGGCCCAGGTCGAACATGTGATCAAGAACACCTCCGTCGAAATCGAGGTCTTCGGCTTCGGCAGCCTGTGCGTCATGAACGAGGGACGCTGCTGGCTCTCCTCCTATGCCTGCGGCGAATCGCCCAACACGGTCGGTGCCTGCTCACCGGCCAAGTACGTCAAATGGGACAAGAAGCCGGGCGAGATGGAAACCCGCCTCAATGGCATCCTGATCGACCGCTTCGGCGACGACGAACCGGCCGGCTACCCGACGCTGTGCAAGGGCCGCTTCGAGGTCCAGGGCGAAACCTATTACGCGCTGGAAGAACCGACCAGCCTGAACGTGCTCGAAATCCTGCCGGAAATCCTCAAGATCGGCGTGCGCGCCATCAAGGTCGAAGGTCGCCAGCGCAGCCCGGCCTACGTTACTCAAGTCACCCGTACGCTGCGCGCCGCACTCGACTCCCTCGCTGCCAGCGACGAACGCTACCACGTCAAGCCGGCCTGGCAGGCCGAACTGGCCAAGGTCTCCGAAGGCAGCCAGGCGACGCTCGGCGCCTACAACCGCCCGTGGCGCTGAAGGAATCCGTATGAAACTCTCGCTCGGCCCCCTGCTCTACTTCTGGCCCAAGGCCGAAGTCATGGAGTTCTACGCCGAAATGGCGCAGAACCCGGCGCTCGACATCATCTACGTCGGCGAAGTCGTCTGCTCGCGCCGCCAGCAACTGCGCACCGCCGACTGGATCGGCCTGGCGCGTGACCTGACCGATGCCGGCAAGGAAGTCGTCGTCTCGGCCCAGGCCCTGCTCGAATCGGAAAGCGACCTCAAGGCCCTGCGCCGCCTGGTCGACGAAGCCGGCTGCAAGCTCGAAGCCAACGACCTCGGCGCGGTGAATCTGATGGGCGGCAAGGACTTCGTCGCCGGCCCGCACCTGAACATCTACAACGAGGCAAGCCTCGCTACCTTTGCCCGCTTCGGCCTGAAACGCTGGGTGCCACCGCTGGAAGCGACCCGCACGCTGGTCGACACCCTGCACCGCAGCAAGCCGGCCGGCGTCGAGACCGAGCTTTTCGTCTTCGGCCAACTGCCGCTCGCCTTCTCGGCCCGTTGCTTCACGGCACGCCATTACAACCTGAACAAGGACGACTGCCAGTTCAAGTGCCTCGACCACCCGGTCGGCCTGACGCTGAAGACGCGCGAGGGGCAGGACTTCCTGACCATCAACGGCATCCAGACCATGTCGGCGCAAAGCTATAACCTGCTGCACGAAATGCCCCAGCTGCTCGCCATGGGCATCGACATCGTCCGCCTCAGCCCGCAGCCGGAATACATGAACGAAATCATCGCCGCCTTCGATGCCGCCCGCCACAGCCAGCCAACCCCGGCGGCCAATGCGGCATGGAACGCCAGCGGCCTGGTCGACGGCTACTGGTTTGGTGATGCCGGGATCAAGCAACACCACACTGCAGCACTGGCACAACTCGGAGCATGATCATGAGCGACGGCTTCACCATTCCCAAGTTCGAACTGCCCGCCTTCATCGGCGCTCTCGGTCGCAAGTTGCCGCAATGGCCGCACGCGCTGGCGCTGGTCGGCACCCTCAACGCTGCGCTGAAGCTCAAGCTGCTGTCGATCGACGATCTGGAAGCATTGACCGACAAGGTATTCCAGATCCAGGTGCGGGACACCGGCGGCACCGCCCGCTTCACTTACCGCAACAGTCTGTTCCGGCCCCTATTCCGCAGCGAAGGCGAAGCCGACCTGTCCTTCTCGGCCAACCTGTCGGCCTACCTGCAGTTGCTCAACCGCCAGGAAGACCCCGACACCCTGTTCTTCAAACGTGAACTGGAAATCACCGGCGATACCGAACTCGGCCTGCGGGTGAAGAACATGCTCGATGCGATCGAGCTGCCCAGGTTACCGATCAGCCTGCCGAAGCTCCGCCACTGAAACTTCGGCAGCCGCCGTGCGTCAGGCTTCAACGACGCGGGTCGAACATCCGATCACCAGGACCGACATGTCGTCGTGCGCAGCACGCCCATTCAAATGCGTGTTCACCGCCTGGCGCAGGCGGGATACAAGGTCCTCTCCGCCTATCGTCGTGTGCGCCGCATCGAGCACACGCTCCATGCCGAAATATCCGTCATGCGGACTCACCGCTTCGACCAGGCCATCAGAGTAAAGCACCAGGCGGCAGGCCTCGTCCCAGGCAAAACGCTCGGTCCGTGACCCCATGTCCGGTGGGCGCGAGATTCCCAGCGGCAGGTCTTTCGACGGGAAATTCCGGATCAACTCTCCCGACTGATCGATCAACAGCGCATCCGGCATTCCCCCGACCCAGATTTCACCTTGCTGGCTGGTCTCGTCGAGTTCGACCAGGGTGGCAGCGACAAAGCGACCAAGGGGCAGAGAGTTCGACAACAAAAAGTTAACCGATTCGATCAATACGGCTAAAGGTTGCGCTTGCTCGACCAGACGATAGAACTCCTGCACCATGGGCAAGACGCTTACGGCGGCAGCCAGGCCATGTCCTGAGGCATCGGCCAGAAGCGCATAAAGCTTCCCGTTCGGAGCCCGTGCGGCAAGCACCAGGTCCCCGGAAAAGTTGCTGGCGGCGATCACCGAGTACTTGATACCCGAAGCATCCAGCAGATCGGTGCGAATCTGGTGCTCCAGTATCCGACGCGCCAACTCGGCCTCGCGCTGTTGCTCGTCGTACTGGGCCTTAAGGATTCCAGCCTGCTCGACCACCTTGGTCTGCGCAACGTGCTTGTCGGTCAGATCGCGCAAGGTTTCGACCACGGCGATCAGTTTGCCCTGCTCATCGAATACCGGCCCGGCATCGACGGCCAGATATAGCCAGGCTTGGCGGCGCGGCATCCAGCACCAGTTTTCGGCGTGCACACCAAAGGTCGGCTGGTTGGGCTCGTCGTGAACGGAATAGAGATCGGCGATTTCTTCGTAGTGACCGGTCGCCACCAAATCCGCCAGGCAGCTGCGCCGCGTTTCGTAGAAGGCCTTCCAGTGATCGCGTGTACCGATAATCTCGGTGGCGGGCACATGGGTCAGATGTTCACAAGCGCGATTCCAGATCAACACCTTGTGATCGGCATCGAGTACGAACGTGGGCACCACAAGGTGCTCCATCAACGTGATGGCGAAAGACAGGTGCTGCTCCGGCGCTTCCAGAGCTGACCGAATCTTGTCTACGACCTCCCCTTTCATCTCCCCCTCGTATGCATATTAGTTTTTCTGCATGATACCTGCTTTGCCGCGGATACCCATCATGAAGCAAATATCAGCCACTACTGCAATTCCGGGCATGGCCATACATACTGTTTGGGTAGCTGCTCTCCGCTAAACGGACCGGCCGAAACGAAAAACGGGAGACCGAAGTCTCCCGTTCCTGTGCCGCGAAGCGGCCTTGTTCAACCCTGTTTCTGGGCGTCCAGGCGGAATTTCACATAGCTGCCCGGAGCATCCTCAAGAGCCTTCAGCTTGCCGGCTGCAGGGTTGCGTGCCTTGACCTTGGCCGAACCACCCGGCAGGGCAGTCACCCACTCGTGCCAGTGCGTCCACCACGAACCCGCGTTCTGGGTCGCGCCGGCCAGGAAGTCTTCCGGGCTTTCCGGCAGGTTGCCGTCGGTGGCGTCGTTGGTCCAGTAGCCATACTTGTTGGCCGCCGGCGGATTGACGATGCCGGCGATGTGGCCGGAACCGCCGAGCACGAACTTGGTCGGCCCGGAGGGCAGGCGGGCGCCCATGTAGGTACTCTTCCACGGTGCGATGTGATCTTCGATGGTCGAAATGAAGTAGCACGGGGTCTTGACCTTGCGGATGTCGATCTTGACGCCACCCAGGGTGATACCGCCCGCATCCTTCAGTTTGTTGGCGAGATACATGTTGCGCAGGTAGAAGCTGTGCATCGCCTTCGGCATGCGCGTCGAATCGGAGTTCCAGTAAAGCAGGTCGAACGGGAACGGATCCTTGCCCATCAGGTAGTTGTTCACCACGAAGGACCAGATCAGGTCGTTGGCACGCAGCATGTTGAAGGTGCCGGCCATTTCCGAGCCTTCGAGGAAGCCGCGCTTTTCCATCTTCTTCTCGAGGCCCTCGATGGTGCCTTCGTCTAGGAAGACGGAGAGTTCGCCCGGCTCGGAGAAATCGAGCATGGTCGTGAAGAAGGTGGCGGAATTGACCCGCTTGTCCTTCTTGGCGGCCATGTAGGCCAGCGTCGACATGGTCAGCGTACCGCCGATGCAGTACGCGGCCAGGTTCACGGAATCCTCGCCGGTCTGCTCGCAGACCTGGGTGATGGCTTCGAGCGTACCCTTCAGCATGTAGTCTTCGAAGCTGACCTCGGCCATCTTCTCGTCCGGGTTGACCCAGGAAATGATGAAGGTGGTGTGGCCCTGATCGGTCGCCCACTTGACCAACGAGTTCTTGTCGCGCAGGTCGAGGATGTAGTACTTGTTGATCCACGGCGGCACGATGACGAAGGGCTTCTTGTATTGCTCCGTGGTCGTCGGGCTGTACTGGATCAACTGGAACAGTTCGTTCTGGTAGACCACTTTGCCCGGCGTGGTCGCGACATTCTTGCCCATCTCGAAGGCCGAGGTGTCGGTCATGCGGATGCGCAACTGACCGTCGTCGGTCATGTCATTGAGTAAATTGTTCAGGCCCTTGATCAGGTTCTGGCCGTGGCTCTTGACCGTTTCACGGAAGACTTCCGGGTTGGTCAGCGCGAAGTTCGACGGCGACAGGGCATCGATGTACTGGCGGGTGAAGAAATTGACCTTCTGCTGGGTCGAATCGTCCAGGCCTTCGGTACCGGCCACGGTATCGTGGATGTGACGAGCCGCGATCAGGTAGGACTGCTTGACGAAATCGAACAGGAAATGCTGCTCCCAGTCCTCGTCCTTGAAGCGCTTGTCGCCCTTCTGCGGCGCGGCAACCGGTGCGGCGCCCGGCATGCCCATCATCTTCATCATGGAACCCTGCCACAGCGAGAAGTAGTCCCACATCATGTTCATCTGCGCCTGGGCCAGCTTGTACGGATTGGCCATCAGGCGGGCCGACAAGTCCATGAAGGCACGGGCCACGCCCATTTCGTCGCTCGGCGTCTCGACCCCGTCCTTGGCTTTCTTTTCCATGAACTGGGTGATGATGCGCGAAGCCCGCTGCGCGACCTCGGCGTAGGTCTTGGCCATTTCAGCCGGGTTGGGCAGATTGACGCCCTGGTTTTCGGTTTGCTGCGACATACTCAAACTCCCTCTGTCAGTGCGCGGCGGGTCAGTGCTGCAACCGCGAAAAACGAATCACCCCGTCGGCGCCGATGCTACGCGACAACCGACCAGCTTGTTCAAGGTAGTTCAGATGAGCAATTGCCTCGCCCATCGCGAACATGGTTTGGTGTGTATCCAGTTGCCGGTTGAACAGGACTTCGAGCAACCCGGCGGCGCTCTGTGGCGCTTGTTCACAGCTCTTCTCCAATGCATGCAATCGTTCTTCGTGGTGCGCATGCAAATCCGCGACGCGCGGCTGCACCCCGGTGAAGGGCAAACCGTGCGAAGGCAGTACCAGGGTCTTTTCCGGAATTTCCTCCGCCAGCTCGTCGAGCGAGTCGAGATACCAGCGCAGGGCATCGGCCTCGGGGGTCGCAGCAAAAACGCTGATATTGGTGGAAATTCGCGGCAAAAGCATGTCTCCGGAAATTAACACGCCGGCTTCTGCACAGTAAAGCGCCATATGCTCAGGAGCATGACCATGGCCGATCATGACCTGCCACGAACGCCCATCAATGCTCAACGCATCGCCCGCCTTCACCCGGTGGTAATGCTCCGGCAATGCAGGCACCGCCTTGCGATAACCGGAGCCCCGCTTCTCGAACTTGGCCAGATGCTCGGCATCCAGTCCATGCTGCCGGAACTGTTCGACCATGAAGCGCGCGCCATGACCGCCGACTTCGTTCCATACGACGTGTGCCGTGAGGAATTCGCCGGTGGTCATCCACAGCGGAGCACCGGTTTTTTCCATCAGCCAGGTCGCCAGCCCGAGGTGATCGGGATGGAAATGGGTCACGACCAGGCGCGTCACCGGGCCATCGAGCCGGTCGATGACCTGCGACCAGAGTTCGCGCACACCGTCATCGGGGAAACCGGTATCGACGATGCACCAGCCGGCGCCGTCGCGCAGCAGCCAGAGATTGATGTGGTCGAGCTGGAACGGCAACGGCATGCGCAGCCAGAAAATACCGGGCGCAACCTCGCTCAGTTCGCCGGGAGCGGGATGTTGGGGGAAGGGGTAATGCAGGGACATGTTGATTATCACTTTTCTAAGTTTGCAACTTACCATACGGCGAGCGATTGAAAAAACCCCTCGCATCTGCTTAACTCGCCGCACCTTGAGGAGACGACATTGAGCCAGACGGCTGCCACCTTCGCCATATCCGATCTCGCCCGCGAATTCGGCATCACCCCGCGCACCATCCGCTTCTGGGAAGACCAGGGCATCGTGGCACCGCAGCGCGAGGGCACCAAGCGGGTGTTCACCCGGCGCGACCGTGCCCGGCTGAAGATGGCGCTGCGCGGCAAGCGGCTCGGTTTGAGCCTGGCCGAGATCAAGGACCTGATCGGCATGTACAGTTCGACCGAGGACGAAACGCCACAATTGCTCGAATGTCTGCGCGTCATGGAAAAACGGCGTACCGCCCTGCAACTGCAGCGCGAGGATATCGAGAGCATGCTGGCTGAAATCGCACAATTTCAGGCGCTGTGCCAACAGGAGCTGGCCCGCCGCGGCGCCGCCTGAACTTTTCAACAACGCTAAATTTCGTCGCGGTGGGAGATTTCCACCACCCGCGCCCGTTGTGCGATCTGTTCCACCAAGGCCAATGCCCGCAGCCGGTTGGCCGGATCGAGGTTGGCATCCCATTCGTCGAGCAAATAGATCGGTGCTGCGGTGCACCGGGCAATTTCGGCCAAAATCGCCAACTGGCGTTCGCCTGACGAGTAACCGGATTTCTCCCGTGCCGCTTCTTCAGCACTGATTTCCTCCGGCTCCTCGGCCTCTTCCGCCAAATCCTCGACGCTGGCCGGCTCCGCAGCCGCCATCGCGGTATTGAAACGATAGTTCATCCGGTCGTGCGCCGGCAGGTAGTACGCCTGGCCGCGGAACTGGCACTTGAGCGCCGTCAGCAAACTGGATTTGCCGGCGCCATTGTCGCCGCGCACGGCGACGATGCCAGTCGGTTGCGCCAGCACCGCCTGCACGGCATCGCCCAGTGAATTGCAGACGACAGCGCCCGCCTCGCTACGCAGACTCAGGCGGCCGAAACCGACCCGTTCCTCCGGCTGTCCGCTCGGCTCGGGTTGCATGTGCTCGCAAACGCCCTTGATGCGCGTCCAGATGGCCAGCAGGTCGGTCATGCCGGCGGTCAGTTGATGCATGTCCAGGGTCATTTCGATCTGGCGCGGCATGGTGGCAGCGAGGGCGATCAGCAAGGCGGTATCGCCGGCGCCCTGTACCGCGACCCAGGCGGCAGCAGCCAGTACGATGACCAGGGCGATGACGCCGCTCAGCGCGCTCCAGCCTTCGCGCGCCATGATGGCGCGCACCTGTGCAGTCAGCGCCGTACCGAGACGCTGGCGGAAATCGGCATGCCACAGGCCGAAGTTGTAGCGATTGCCGGCAAAGACGTTGTCCCAGGCGTTGTAGGTCCGCGCCATCATCCGGTTGGTCATGCGCTGGTTGTGCATGTAGGCGGCGGCCAGCGGTTTGCGCAGGGTCCACTGCAAGCCGACCAGCAACGCGAAGGCGAATGCGTAGGCCACCGGCAGGCCGGCATCGATTTCCAGGCCGAAGACCAGGGCATTGAATACCAGGTTGAAAAACAGGCGCGAGTAGAACTGCAGGTCGTACATCAGATCGAAGCAGACCCGGAATGTCTCGTTGGTCAGGAATGGCTCGGTCTGCTCACGGGCTTCGCTATCGGCCAGCAAGGCGGTCTGGAAACGATTGAGCCGGGCAAAATGCAGCAGATACTTGCCGAAGGCAGCGAAGCCCGCCCGCTCGGCGTAGATCCAGCTCACTGCGCCGGCCACGTAGGACAGGGTCTGGGTGACGACGATCCAGACGAAATCGCTCGCCGCGATGTGCCCGCCGGTGATGTCGCGCGCCAGGTGGATGACCAGCCAGGTCGTGGCGGCGCCGAACAATTCCTGCAGCACGACGAGGCCGAGCATGGCCAGGAAGGCGGCACCGACGAGGAAGCGCAGGAAATCCCTGCGCGTGAAGGCTGGCTGGGTCATGAGGAGCGACAAAATAAAAAAGCAGACTCGCGCCTGCTTTTTCCGTGTTCGGTTGAATTGACGATTACTTCTTTTTCTTGCGCTTGGCCATTTTAATCTCCCCTTGGGCGTTGAAACGGTACGGCAAATCACCGTCAGACCAGTCTATTCCAGAATCCTGACGATAAATTGACAAGCCCCCCACGGAATTTTTCGCGGAACATGTTGACGTTAACGTCAACGTAAATACAATCGTGCCTTATGAATCGCATCTCCGACCCCCACTTCGCCGAGCGCGTCCGCGCCAGCTTCGCCAAGCAGCAGGCCATGGGCCTGATTCGCGCCACGCTGCCCGTCGTCGAGCATGGCCGGACCGAAATCCATCTGCCGCATTGGTCGGGCATCGAGCAGCAGCACGGCTTCGTGCATGGCGGCGTGGTCGGCATGATTGCCGATTCGGCAGCCGGCTACGCAGCGATGAGCATGGTGCCGGCCAGCGCCTCGGTGCTGACGGTCGAATACAAGATGAACCTGGTCGCCCCGGCCGATGGCGAGAGGTTGATCGCCCGCGGCAAGGTGGTCCGGCCGGGCCGTACCTTGATCGTTACCCAGGGCGAAGTCTTCGCCATCAAGGACGGCAAGGAAACGCTATGCGCCCTGATGCAGCAAACGATCATGGTCATGCACGGCAAGCAAGAAAAATAAAGGCGTACCCCGACCCGAACAGAGAACCTTCAATTAAAAACACGGAGACAAACCCATGAACATTCCCAGCCTCGACTTCGGCCTCGGCGAAGACATCAACCTGCTGCGCGACGCAGTGAAAGCCTTTGCCGACGCGGAAATCGCGCCACGCGCCGCCGAGATCGACCGCGTGAACGAATTCCCGGCCGACCTCTGGAAAAAATTCGGCGACATGGGCCTGCTCGGCATGACCGCCGGTGAGGAATACGGCGGCACCAACATGGGCTATCTCGCCCACATCGTCGCGCTCGAGGAAATCTCGCGCGCCTCGGCCTCGGTCGGCCTCTCCTACGGTGCACACTCGAATTTGTGCGTAAACCAGATCCGCCGCAACGGTACGGAAGCCCAGCGTCAGAAATACCTGCCCAAGCTGATCTCCGGCGAGCACGTCGGCGCGCTCGCCATGTCCGAACCGAATGCCGGTTCCGACGTGGTCTCGATGAAGCTCAAAGCTGAAAAGAAGGGCGACCGCTACGTGCTGAACGGCTCGAAGATGTGGATCACCAACGGCGGCGATGCCGATACCCTGGTCGTCTATGCCAAGACCGATCCGGAGGCCGGCGCCAAGGGCATGACCGCCTTCATCGTCGAGAAGGGCTTCAAGGGTTTCACGCACGGCACCCACCTCGACAAGCTGGGCATGCGCGGCTCCAACACCTTCCCGCTCTTCTTCGACGATTGCGAAGTGCCGGAGGAAAACGTGCTGGGCGGCGTCGGCAACGGCACCAGGGTGCTGATGTCCGGCCTCGATTACGAGCGCGCCGTGCTCTGCGGCGGCCCGCTCGGCATCATGGCCGCCTGCATGGACGTGGTCGTCCCCTACCTGCACGAACGCAAGCAGTTCGGCCAGGCGATCGGCGACTTCCAGCTGATGCAGGGCAAGGTCGCCGACCTGTATTCGACCTGGCAGGCCACCCGAGCCTACGTCTATGCCGTCGGCCGCGCCTGCGACAGCAGTGACCACAGCCGCACCCTGCGCAAGGATGCCGCCGGCGCCATCCTCTACTCCGCCGAAAAGGCAACCTGGATGGCCGGCGAGGCAATCCAGACGCTGGGCGGTGTCGGCTACACCAACGAGTATCCGACCGGCCGCTTTTGGCGCGATGCCAAGCTGTATGAAATCGGGGCCGGCACGTCGGAAATCCGCCGCATGCTGATCGGTCGCGAACTCATGGCGGAGACGCGCTGATGATGCGCCGCAGCAAAGGTAGAATGCTGATCAATCACGAGTTTTTCGTGGAAACCATATAACACGCTCCTGCCGATGCTCCGGACAGGAGCATCGCCACATGGAGCTGAACAGCATGACCGTTACCCTACGCACCCTCACCGCCAGCGACAGCGAAGCCATCGAGCAGGTTCGCCAGTACTTCCGCAACTATGCGGCCTGGCTCGGCGTCGACCTGTCGTACCAGAACTTCGATCAGGAAATGGCCTCCCTGCCCGGCGCCTATGTCGCGCCGCAGGGCCGGCTGTTTTTTGCCGAAATCGATGGTCGACCGGCCGGCTGTGTCGGGGTGCGCCCGCTCTCCGACAGCGATGGCGTCTGCGAAATGAAGCGCCTCTATGTCGACCCGGAAGAACGGGGCCATGGCATCGGCTCGACCCTGGCGCTGGCAGCGATCAAGGCGGCCAAGGAAATCGGCTACCGCAAGCTGATCATCGACACCCTGCCCAACATGCGCATGGCGGTGAAGCTCTACCGCGAACTCGGCTTCACCGAAGCACCGAACTACTACCAGACGCCGGTCGAAGGCACGATGTTCCTGGCACTCGACCTCGACAACTGGTCGGAAGAGGAAATCCGCAACGAAAATCTCTCTCACCTGTTCGACTTCAACCGCGCCTGGGCGCAGCGCATGCAGGAGGTCGACCCGACCTACTTCAACAAGCTGTCCAAGCTGCAGGCGCCGGAGTTCCTGTGGATCGGCTGTTCCGACTCGCGCGTCCCGGCCAACCAGATCGTCGGCCTGCTACCGGGCGAAGTCTTCGTCCATCGCAACGTCGCCAATCTGGTGCTGCATACCGACATGAACTGCCTGTCGGTGATCCAGTACGCCGTCGATGTGCTGAAAGTGAAGCACATCATGGTCGTCGGCCACTACGGTTGCGGCGGCGTCGGTGCGGCACTCAACAAGACGCGCGTCGGCATCGTCGATTTCTGGCTGCACAACGTGCAGGAAGTGCATCACAAGCATCTGGCCCATATCGACGCCCTGCCCGAAGCCGAACGCCACGACCGCCTGTGCGAACTGAACGTGCTCGAGCAGGTGGTCAACCTCTGCCACACGCCGGTCGTCAAGGATGCCTGGATGCGCCAGCAGAAACTCACCGTGCACGGCTGGCTGTACGGTCTCAAGGACGGCCTGATGCACGACCTCGGCATCACCGTGGACTGCCCGGAAGATTTGACCACCCGCTACGACGCCGCCCTCAAGGCGCTCGAGTGTCGGGATTGCTGAATGCCTGACCAGTAACCGAACCGGAGAACCCTCATGTCCGCCCCGACCCTTATCGTTTCCGCCACCGGCACTGCCACCGGGTCGCTCCCAAACGGGTTCTCCTTGCTGACGGTCGCTGCCCCCATCGCTCACGACGCAGCCGCCCTCCTCGCTGCGGAACGGCCGTAATTGTCCGCAACCCGTTCGCTCACTTACGGCAAACTCGTCGCCGCCATGGCCATGTGGGGAGGCACCTGGATCGCCGGGCGGATCATCGCGCAGGAACTGAGCGCGCCGCTCGCCATCGCCGCGCTTCGCTTCGTCGTCGCCGGACTGGCGCTGGCCATGGTCGCCCTGGTCACCGAGGGCGCCGTCCCGATGCCGCCGTCCGGCCGCGCCTGGGCAGCGATCTGGGGTTTGGGCTTCTTCGGCATCTTCCTCTATGGCCTGTGCTTCTTCTTCGGCCTGCAACGCATCCCGGCCGGGCGCGGCGCGCTGGTCGTCGCGCTCAACCCGGTCGTCATCGTCATTGCCGCCTGGCTGCTCGGCCAGGAGCGCATGAACGCGCGCAAGGCCATGGGCAGCACCATCGCACTGGCCGGCTGCCTGACCGTGATCGGCAACGGCGACCCATTCGCCCTGCTGCATGGCACCGTCGGTGTTGGCGAATGGCTGATCGTCGGCTGCGTCATGACGTGGACGGCCTACACCTTCATCGGCCGGCGGGCGACACAACTGCTCTCGCCGCTGGCCACGACGCTGCACGCCAGCCTGGCCGGCGCGTTGCTGCTCGGCATCGCCGCCTTCATTCAGGGCGGCATCGACCCGACCGCCTGGTCGTGGCGCGTCTGGGCCAGCATGCTCTTCCTCGCCCTGTTCGGCACGGCCATCGCCTACACCTGGTTCACCGACGCGGTACATAAGCTCGGCGCCGGACACGCATCCGTATTCATCAACCTGGTGCCGGTCTTCGCCGTACTGCAAGCCGCCGTCCTGCTCGACGAACGCCTCGGCCTGCCGGTGCTCTTTGGCGGCCTGCTGGTCATCGCCGGCGTGTGGCTGACCACGCTGCAAAAACCTTCTGTGGAGATGCGGAAATGATCCTGAGCCAAAAATTCACGACCATCCGCGCTTCGCGACCCGCCAACACCACCGAATGACGACTGCTGCGGTGCACCGGCAAAAAAGGCAAAAAACCGACCGGCCCCGCAGACGATAACGAGGAGACAAACCATGACCGACGCCGCCCCCATCGACTTCTGGTTCGATTTTTCCAGCCCATACAGCTACCTGTTGAGCGAGAAGATCGACGAACTCGCCGCCCGTCACGGCCGCAAGGTGCGCTGGCATCCGATCCTGCTCGGCATCGTCTTCAAGGCCACCGGCAGCGCACCGCTGACCCTGCAGTTCTCACCCAAGGCCGAATACTCGACGCTCGACTTCGCCCGCTCGGCCCGCTTCATGGGCCTGCCTTACCGCCACCCGGACAAGTTCCCGCTCGCCACGCAGAGCGCCGCCCGCGCCTACTACTGGCTGCACGGCCGCGACTGCGCGCTGGCCCGCCGCTTCGCCCACGCCGTCTTCCGCGCGTTGTTCGTCGACAACCGCGACGTGTCGGCCCCGGAAACCGTGCTCGAACTGGCCGCCGGCCTCGGCGTTGACCGCGCCGAACTCGAAGCCGGCTTGCAAAGCCAGGAGATGAAGGACCGCCTGAAGCAGGAAGTCGATACCGCGTTAAGCCTCGGCGTCTTCGGCGCCCCCTACGTGCTCATCGACGGCCAGCCCTTCTTCGGTGCCGACCGCCTGCCGCAGATCGAGCGCTGGCTGGAAACCGGCGGCTTTTGAGCGATTGTTCCAACACACCATGAAACGAATCTGCGTCTTCTGCGGCTCGAATGCCGGCACCAACCCGATCTACCGGGAAGCGGCCGAGCGAGTCGGCCGCCTGCTCGCCGAACGCGGCATCGAACTGGTCTACGGCGCCGGCAACATCGGGCTGATGGGCGCGGTGGCCGATGCCTGCCTGGAAGCCGGCGGCACCGTCATCGGCGTCATCCCGGAAGCGCTGATGGGCAAGGAAGTGGCCGGCCGCGCCGTCGATCACCGGGCGCTGACGCGCATCGAGGTGGTCGATTCGATGCACACGCGCAAGGCGCGCATGGCCGAGCTGTCCGACGGCTTCATCGCCCTGCCCGGCGGCTTCGGCACCTTCGAGGAGTTCTGCGAAATCCTGACCTGGGGGCAACTCGGCTTTCACCAAAAGCCGATGGGGCTGCTTAACGTCAATGGTTTCTACGACCCGCTGCTGGCCATGTTCGACCGCGCCGTGGCGGACGGTTTCCTGCGCGCGCAGAACCGGGCCATGGCGCTGGCCGACACCGAGATCGAAAGCCTGCTAGCGCAGATGGAGGCCTACCAGGCCGAGCCGGTCAGCAAGTGGCTGAAAGAGGAAAAACAGTTGTAGCGGTATTTATTCACCCGATTTTTCAGGCAACGCACACAGAAAAGAAGCGAGGAGACATGACCATCCTGAAATCCCAACTCAACCCGCGCGGCGCGGACTTCCAGGCCAACGCATCGGCCATGCGCACGCTGGTCGACGACCTGCACGAGAAGGTCGACAAGATCGCCCTCGGCGGCCCGGAAGCGGCGCGCCAGAAGCACCTGGCCCGCGGCAAGCTGTTGCCGCGCGAGCGGGTCAACGGCCTGCTCGACCCCGGCACGCCCTTCCTCGAGATCGGCCAGTTCGCCGCCTACGGAATGTATGGCGGCGATGTGCCGGCGGCTTCGGTGATCGCCGGCATCGGCCGCGTGCATGGCGTCGAATGCATGGTGGTAGCCAACGATGCGACGGTCAAAGGTGGCACCTACTACCCGCTGACCGTGAAGAAGCACCTGCGCGCCCAGGAAATCGCCCTGGAAAACCGCCTGCCCTGCGTCTATCTGGTCGATTCCGGCGGCGCCTTCCTGCCCATGCAGGACGAGGTCTTTCCGGACAAGGAACATTTCGGCCGCATCTTCTTCAACCAGGCCAACCTGTCGGCCAAGGGCATCCCGCAGATCGCTGCGGTGATGGGCTCGTGCACGGCGGGCGGCGCCTACGTGCCGGCCATGTGCGACGAGTCGATCATCGTCAAGAACCAGGGCACCATCTTCCTCGGCGGCCCGCCGCTGGTGAAGGCGGCGACCGGTGAAGTCGTCTCGGCCGAAGACCTCGGTGGGGCCGACGTGCATACGCGCATCTCGGGCGTCGCCGACCATCTGGCGGAAAACGACGCACACGCGCTGGCCATCGCCCGCCGCATCGTCAAGGACCTGAACTGGCAAAAACAGCCGCCGGTCAGCCTGACCGCACCGAGCGAACCGCTCTACGCCGCCGAAGAACTCTACGGCGTGATCCCGACCGACTCGAAGAAGCCCTTCGACGTACGCGAAATCATCGCCCGCCTGGTCGACGGCTCCGATTTCGACGAATTCAAGGCCCGTTACGGCAACACGCTGGTCTGCGGCTTCGCCCGCATTTACGGCTATCCGGTCGGTATCGTTGCCAATAACGGCATCTTGTTCAGCGAGTCGGCGCAAAAAGGCGCGCATTTCATCGAACTGTGCGCCCAACGCGGCATTCCGCTCGTTTTCCTGCAGAACATCACCGGCTTCATGGTCGGCAAGAAATACGAAAACGGCGGCATCGCCCGCGACGGCGCCAAGATGGTCACGGCGGTGGCCACCGCCAAGGTACCGAAATTCACCGTCGTCATCGGCGGCAGCTTCGGTGCCGGCAACTACGGCATGTGCGGCCGCGCCTACTCGCCGCGCTTCCTGTGGATGTGGCCGAACTCGCGCATCTCGGTGATGGGCGGCGAACAGGCCGCCGGCGTGCTGGCCACGGTCAAGCGCGACGGCCTGGAGGCTTCCGGCAAGAGCTGGTCGGCCGAGGAAGAAGCCGCCTTCAAGGCACCGATCCGCGAGCAATACGAAACCCAGGGCCACCCCTACTACGCCTCGGCCCGCCTGTGGGACGACGGCATCATCGATCCGGCCGATACCCGCCGCGTGCTCGGCCTCGGCCTGTCGGCCGCGATGAACGCCCCGGCCGAAGAAACCAAGTTCGGCGTCTTCCGGATGTAAGGAGCAGACCATGTTTACCGCCCTCGAAATTGAACTGAACGGCCCGGTCGCGACGATCTGGATGAACCGCCCGGAGCTGCACAATGCCTTCGACGAAACCCTGATTGCCGAACTGACCGCCGCCTGCGTCGCCCTCGACGACGATGCCGACGTGCGCGTCGTCGTCCTCGCCGGTCGCGGCAAGAGCTTCTCGGCCGGCGCCGACCTCAACTGGATGAAGCGCGCCGCCAACAACGGCATCGACGACAACCTGCAAGATGCCCGCGCCCTGGCCCGCATGCTGCGCACCCTGGCCGAAATGAAGAAACCGACCATCGCCCGCGTGCAAGGCGCCGCGCTCGGCGGCGGCATGGGCCTGGCTTCGGCCTGCGACGTCGCCGTCGCCTCGACCAAGGCGGTGTTCGCTACCTCCGAGGTCAAGTTCGGCATCATTCCCTCCGCCATCTCGCCCTACGTGCTGCGCGCCATCGGCGC